>CACEWC010000008.1 GCA_902563075.1 uncultured Pelagibacteraceae bacterium | reverse complement strand
TCCGAGAGTAATATTAATGTATCTGCATTTGTAATTTGAGCTACTCTAGAAGCAAGTCTATCATTATCTCCATATTTAATTTCAGATGTAGCAATAGTATCATTCTCATTAACAATAGGGATGAAATCAAGATCGAATAAGTTTTCAAAAGTTCTTTTTGCATTAATTGATCTTCTTCTTTCCTCGGTATCGTCAAGGGTAAGTAAAATTTGAGAAATATCTAATTTATATTTTGAAAACGTTTCTAAGAACAAATTCATTAATTCAATTTGCCCTATAGATGCAATTGCTTGACTTTTATCTAGCTTAAGATTTTTTTTATTATAATTCATTTTTTTACATCCAAGGGCTATTGCACCTGAAGAAACAATTATAACTTTTTGATTATTCAATCTTAATTTTTTTATATCTTTCGCAAAGCTAGAGAGCCATTTTTTTCTTATTTTCTTATCTTGATCTACTAAAAGTGAAGAACCGATCTTGATAACAATTTTTTTTGAGTTTTTAAGATACATAATTCAATAATTTTGATTTGATTTTTGATACTGAAGATTTATTGAATGTTGATACAGTAATAACTTCTGATTTAGTATTCTTTTTAAAATCTTTAACTATGTGATTTAATTCTTTTTCATCAATAAGATCTATTTTGTTCAACACGATTAATTCTTTTTTTTTAGTGAGTTTGTTACTATATTTTTTAAGCTCATTTTTTACTTGTTGATAGCTTTTTTTTAAATCTTCACTTGTAATATCAATTAAATGTAAAAGAGATTTACATCTCTCAATATGTTTCAAAAACTGAATTCCAAGGCCTGTACCTTTATGAGCCCCTTCTACTAATCCTGGTATATCTGCTATCGTTATTTCTTTATTATCATAACTTGCTACTCCCAAATTTGGATTTAAAGTGGTAAATTGATAGTTTGCAATTTTAGGATTTGCGTTAGTAACCGAAGCTAATAAACTTGACTTACCTGCATTAGGCAATCCTATAATCCCAATATCTGCTATTGTTTTCAATTGAAGCCAAATTGTAAACTCTTCTCCTTGAGTTCCTTTTGTAAATTTCCTTGGAGCCCTATTAGTAGAACTTTTGAATCTTGTATTGCCCAGTCCACCTTTACCACCAGCAGCAGCGATAAATTCCTCACTAATTTTCGTAAAGTCGTAAATTAATGTTTTGTTGTCCTCCTCAAAAACTTGTGTTCCTAAGGGAACCTTCAAAATTAAATCTTCACCACTCTTGCCTGTTCGGTTTTGTCCTGCACCGTTCTCGCCTCTCTTTGCTTTATGATGTTGTTGATATCTAAAATCAATCAAGGTATTTAAATTCTGTTCAACTTTTAAAATTACTGAACCTCCTTTTCCACCATCACCACCATCTGGGCCACCATATTCTATAAATTTTTCTCTTCTGAAACTTGGAGAACCATCTCCACCGTTTCCAGCTTTAATATAAATTTTAACTTGATCTAAGAATTTCATAATACAACAATAGTTTAAGTTGTACTATTAATTGGGTTTTACTGAAACAAAAGTTCTATCTGACTTTGTTTTTTTAAAAACAACTTTACCTTTTATTACTGAAAAAATTGAGTGATCTTTACCCATTCCTACGTTCTCTCCAGGAAATATTTTTGTACCTCTTTGTCTTACAATAATATTTCCAGGTATAACAGATTGGCCACCATACTTTTTGACACCAAGTCTTCGCCCAGCACTATCACGTCCATTTCTAGAAGATCCGCCTGCTTTTTTTGTTGCCATAATTAATTCCTAGTTATTTACTAGCCTCTTTTTTTGTTTCTGTCTTCTTTGTTACCTTTGAAACTTTTTCAGCCTCTGAGAGAATTTTACCATCTTTTGAAAAAATTTTATTTATTCTAATCATAGAATATTCCTGTCTATGCCCATTTTTTCTTCTTGAGTTATGTCTTCTTCTTTTTTTAAAAATTAATACAGTCCTATTTTTGCTATTTTTAATTAAGTCAGCTTCAACTTTTGCACCATTTACCATTGGAGCCCCAACCTCAATTTTACTGTCATCTCCATAAGCTAAAATTTCATTAAATTCTATTTTTGAATTAGCTTTAATATCTGTTAATTTCTCAATTTTCAAAATCTCTCCAGATTTCACTTTGTATTGTTTACCACCTGTTTTTATTACTGCGAACGACATATAAATACTCTAAATTTTGTAAGGGCAATATAGTCTGAGCAAGTCTATAGTCAAGTTTTATAAATCAAAAATTGTCCTTTAAATCTCTTAATTTTGAAAAACTTTCAACATCTTTAGCTTTAAGAAATATATTGCATTCTATTTCATCAGATAAAATTGATGGAATGGTGGGTTGGCCATTTTTTATTTTTTCTTTAATTTCTTTAATTTTACTCTTCAAATTTAAATTATTAGGATCATTAGACTCACAAAATTTTGAATTTTGTAATGTATATTCATGGCCGCAATATATCTGAGTATCTATTGGAAGTTTTTTTATTTTTTTTAACGAATTGAACATTTGTTCATAAGTTCCCTCAAAAATTCTACCACATCCTAAAGAAAATAAAGTATCCCCAGTAAAAATTATTTTTTCCAAAAAAAAATGAAAGGCAATATGCCCACTTGTATGACCTGGAATGTGATAAATTTTCGCTTCAAAATTTGCGCCTTTCCATTTTTGATTATCTTCTACAAGTACATCAATTTCTGGAATCCGATCTTTATCTTCTTTAAATCCAACTATTTTAGAATTATATCTTTTCTTTAATTCTAAGTTGCCACCTACATGATCATAATGATGATGAGTATTAAGAATATATTTTAACTCAATATTATTACTTTCAACATATTTTATAATTGGAGCTGCCTCACCAGGGTCAACAACACATCCAATATTTTTATTGTCATCGATTAACAGGTAACTATAATTGTCTTGTAAACACTTAATTATTTCTATTCTCATCTTATTTTTCAATTAAGAATATACCTAATTCTGCAAATAAATTTTTATAAAATAAATTAGAATTAGTAATTTTTGATATATTTTTATTTGTCAGAGCTAAAGATTTAAAGATTTTAAAGTTTATAATTTTTGAAAATTTAACAAAATCTTTAATCGTACACATGTGAATATTTGGAGTGTTATACCAATCATTTGGTAATGATTCTGTAATTGGCATTGTTCCTTTGATAAGCAAATTTAATCTTACTTTCCAATGGCCAAAATTTGGAATTGTTATGATTGCTTTTTTTCCAACTCTTAAAAGTTCTTTTATAACAATCTCAGGATTTACGAAAGCTTGTAAAGTTTGACCTAGAACAACATAATCAAAAGAATCATTTGGAAATTGTTTTAAATCCAATTCCGCGTTTCCTTCAATTACAGTTAGTCCTTTTGATACACAGATTTGAACTTTATCTTTTGAAATCTCAATTCCTCTCGCATCAACATTTTTATCTTTTTTTAATGACTCCATTAATGTTCCATCATCACAACCAACATCTAAAACTCTTGTTTTTTCTTCTATTAAATCGACTATTATTTTATATTCTGTCTTCACTATTATCTCTCTGAATAAGATTTATCTAAAAAATTTTTAAGGGTTTTCAAAAAGTCTGGAACATCTAATAAAAAAGAATCATGACCTTTGTCAGATTTTATTTCAACAAATCCAACATCAGCACCAATTGCATTAAGAGCGATAACTATATCTTTATTTTCTTGGGTCGGATAGAGCCAGTCTGAGGTAAAAGATATTATAAAAAACTTAGCCTTAGTTTTTTTAAATGCATTAGATAAATTACCATCAAATTGTTTAACTAGATCAAAATAATCCATTGCTCTTGTGATATAAAGATAACTATTAGCATCAAATCGATCTACAAAAACCGATCCTTGATATCTTAGATAACTCTCTATTTGAAAATCTGCATCAAACCCAAATTTAAGAGCATCTCTTTCTTGAAGTTTTCTTCCGAATTTTTCTTGTAAACCTTTTTTAGACAAATAGGTTATATGAGCAGCCATTCTCGCTACTGATAACCCTTTATCAGGAAGAGTATTATTAGATAAATATTTTCCGTCTGACCAGTTATGATCTGATGCTATCGCTTGTCTACCCAATTCATTAAAAGCAATATTTTGAGCAGAATGATTAGAGGTACATGCGATTGGTACTACTGTATTAGCTTTATCTGGATAATTACTAATAAATTGCAAAACTTGCATTCCCCCCATCGATCCACCAACAACTGAAAAAAGTTTTTTTATCTCAAAATGATCTAATAAATTTACTTGTGCGTTGACCATGTCATTAATAGTAATTACAGGAAAATCGGTTCCGTAAATTTTATTTGTATCAGGATTTTTGTGGCTTGGACCAAATGAGCCCATACAACCACCTATTACATTTGCACAAATAACAAAATATTTATTTGTATCTATTGATTTGTTAGGACCCACTGCATAAGACCACCAACCATCTTTTTTTGTAACGGGATTAATACCCGTAACAAATTGATCACCAGTAAGTGCATGAAAAACAAGGATTGCATTATCTTTGTTTTTATTAAGCGAACCATAAGTTTCATACGCGAGTGGAAAATTATTAATAGTTTTACCACAGTCAAGTTTCAATGGTTTCTTAATAACAAGCGTTTTTATATTCTCTTTAATATTCATAATTATTAATGCTAATTATTGAATTGTGAGAAAAAAAACTTTTTTAGCGGTTTTTTTAAAGCGCTCGCAATTCAGGTAAATCAGCGCATAAATTTTGTACAAGATGTTATTTAGTATGTCAATTTTTAAAATATTTGAACTAATTCTATATGAAAAATTGTTATTTTATTTATAAAGAGGCTAAAATTTAAAAGATGACAACTATAAAATTTAAAAAATTTAATATTGAGGCTTATCAACCTGGCAAATCAACTATTAAGAGTTTTAATAAAATCATTAAACTTTCAGCAAATGAATCAGCTCTAGGAGTAAGTACCAAGGCCAAGAAAGCAATATCAAATAAAAAATTAAGTCTTTTCAGATATCCTGATGGAAAGTCTAAAAAATTACGAAGTCAGATCTCAAAAAAATTTAGTTGTGACAAAGAAAAAATAATTTGTGGAGCTGGTTCAGACGAAGTTATTCAAATGTTATGCCAACTTTTCCTTAAACCAAAAGATGAAGTAATTCTTCCTCAGTTTAGTTTTTTAATGTACAGAATATATGCAAAAATAGTTGGTGCAAAAGTTGTTTTTGCCAAAGAAAAAAATTTTAAAGTTTCTGCCTCAGAAATAATTAAAAAAGTAAGCAATAAAACTAAAATTGTATTTCTTGCTAATCCAAATAATCCGACTGGTACTTACTTGAACAGTTTTGAATTAATTGATTTAAGAAAAAGATTAAGAAAAAATATCTTACTTGTTGTAGATGATGCTTATGCAGAGTACATGCAAAATAGAGACTATAAATCTGGTTTAGATTTATTCAAGAATAAGCAAAATGTTTTTATATTAAGGACATTCTCAAAAATCTACGGACTATCATCTTTAAGAATTGGTTGGGGATATGGTTCAAAAAAAATTATTGATGCTTTGAATGTTATTAAACCTCCATTCAATGTTAATGAAGTAGCTCAAAAAGCAGCTATTGAGTCACTTAAGGATAAAAAATTTATTTCACGTTCAGTAAAACATAATCATATTTATGCAACAAAACTGAAAAATTTTTTGAGCAATTATGATATTAGCTCAAATAAAGTTTCTGCTAACTTTCTATTACTGAATTTCAATAAATGCAAACTAAGAGCTAATAGTTTCTATGAAAAATTAAAAAAAAAGGGAATTATTTTAAGGTCTACTGAAGAAGGTTATAAAATAAAAAATATGCTAAGATTAACGATTGGGTCAAAAGAGGAAAATATGAAATTTATTAAAGCAACACAAAATATATTTAGAAAATGAGAAATATATTAATTATAGGCTGTGGGTTATTAGGCTCTTCTTTAGTAAGGAGGATTTCAAAAAAAAAAATAGCAAAAAAAATATTTATTTTTGAAAAATCAAAATCTAATATCGCTAAAATAAAAAGTCTTAGACTACCTGGAACAATTGTTAAGTCTCTTAAAGATGGTTTGGTAAATTCAAACTTAGTGATTGTTTGTACATCAACGAGTGAATATAAAAAACTTATTATTAAAATTAATAAAACTATTTCACCAAAGACACTAATTACTGATGTGGGATCTTCAAAAATAGAGTCATCAAAAATTATCAAAAAATTTTTGAAGCGTGGTGTAAATTGGATAAGGAGTCACCCTATCGCTGGATCAGAGGTGAGTGGACCAGAATTTGGAAAAGCTGATATGTTTGAGGATAAATGGTGTGTATTAATTAAGGATAAAAAAACAAGTCCTAAGAATTTAAAATTTTTAATTTCTTTTTGGAAAAAGATGGGCTCAAAAACTGTTATTATGAACTCTGAAAAACATGACAAAGTTTTTTCTATCACAAGTCATTTACCACATTTAATTGCCTATAATTTGGTTAAATCGGCTCAAGATTTTGAAAAAATACTCAAATTTGGGCTTATCAAATACAGTGCTGGGGGGTTAAGAGATTTTTCAAGAATAGCTGCTTCAAATGAAATTATGTGGAGAGATATTTTCTTTGACAATAAGGTTAATGTTACAAAAGCGATAGACTTATTTATCAAAAACTTAAAATCTTTCAAAAAAGATATAAATTCTAAAAATAATAAATCAATTTTAAAAAAATTATCTCAGACTAAAAAAGTTAGGTCTAAAATTATTAAATTAAAACAGGATGTAAACAAACCTGACTTTGGTAGAGATTAATTATTACTAATATTACTCACTTTTTTAACTTTCAGATTTGCGGTTTTATCAATTAATTTAATTGTTTGTCCTGTTGGCATTATTATCACCTTCTTTTTTGGTCCATAAGCATGAATAAATCTAGACTTATTTAAACATATACCAACATGTCCTTTCCAAAATACGATATCTCCTTTAAGTCGATTTTTACTTCTTTTTCTTTTACAAAATCTTATTTGATCTTTTGTATCTCTTGGAAAAAATATTCTGTTGTAATAAAAATAGATTTGAATTAATGCTGAACAATCAATCCCATCACAGGTTTTTCCGCCCCATAAGTATTTTGTGTTTAAAAAGAATTTGAATATTTTGATATAATTTTTCTCATGATGATCAATATTTTTGATATCACTTTTTTTAATCCATTTATTTTTTTCAAATTCTATATACTTTTTATTTTCATTTCGTTTATACACACCAGATCCATAATATAGATAATGGTTTGAGGACAAAAATCTTTTATCTCTTTTAAAGAAAATTCTAGATTTAATTTTCGAAATTTTATATGAGGGTTTAAAATTTTTTAAAAATTTATCTTTTTTTATATATCCAATATAATTGTCATAATGAGTTTTTATTTTTATATATTTTTTTCTTTTCAATAGAATCTTAAATTTCTCTCCATATAAAATTTGTGAAACTACCTCAGAATTATGAGATGGTTTAAAGTAAATGTTAGCTACAGGTTTATTTAAAAAATTATTTTTCACTTAGTTGTAGTTTATTTTTCATGATCCATAGGATTATTAATGAAGGAATTACCATTAGTGCAGTCAAAATGAAAAATATTCCCCAATCACCATTTAACCAATCAACAAGGGCACCTGAGGAGGAGGCCAAAGTTGTTCTACCAGCGGTGCCTATTGAGGCTAAGAGCGCATATTGAGTTGCTGTATAGGCTCTGTCTACGAGCATAGATATAAAGGCTACAAAAGCTACTGTTGCAAATGCAGCAGCTATATCATCAAAAATAACTGCAATAGCAAATAAAAATTCTGATTTATCACTCCAGGCCAATACACTGAACAAAAGGTTTGTACTTGCCATCATAACTCCAGCAAAAAACATTGCTTTTAACACTCCGGATCTTATTACAAAAAGCCCACCTAAAAGAGTAAACGTCACAGTAGTAATCCAACCTAACGTTTTAGAGTAAATAGCGATATCTGATTTACTAAAACCTATTTCTTTATAAAAAATTATAGACATCCTTCCAAGAAATGCCTCTCCCACTTTAAATAAAAAAACAAATCCTAAAATTCCTAAAGCAATCGAAAAGCCATTTTTTTTAAAAAAACTAATGATTGGGCCACTTATTGTTCCAGCAACCCAGGTTATCAATTTTGTAAATATATTTTGATTTTTAAATTGAGATGATATTAATTTGTCATTTTCTTTTTGTTGATCTTGTCTCTCTAAATTTCCAGACTCGTCAATGAACATTAAGCCAATGTTCATTAAAATTACTAAAATCCCCAAAATTAAGAAAGTTAGTTGCCAATAATTTTCAAAACCAATGTTTTGAAGAATATCTGCTGCAAATAATGATAGTACTCCACCTAACTTATATCCTGTCCACCAACCGACAACCGCCATTGCGGCTCCAGCAGCCATGGATTTTCCCTCATCCTCACCAATCTGTTCAATTCTTAAAGCATCAACTGTTATATCTTGAGTTGATGATGCTATAGCAATTATTAAGCCTACTGAAACAACTAAAGCTAAATTTTCAGATGGATCGAGTAAACTCCAAAGAGCGAGTGAGAGTAAGATGATAATTTGCATCAAAACAATCCAACCTCTTCTGTGACCTATTTTTTTTGTTAAATATGGTATTTGTATTCTATCTATTAAAGGTGCCCATAAATAATTAAATGCGTAAACTGCAAAAATTAATCCAGCCCATCCAACAGTTGATCTACTTAATCCATCTTCTTTTAACCATAAACTTAGACTACTTCCAATCAAAACCCACGGAAAACCTGATATTGCACCAAGCAATAAAATTTTGAGCATTCTTTTGTCAAAATAAACCGAGAACATTTCAGAAAAAGAATTTTTTTTAATTTCTATCAAATTTAATTCCTCCAAAAAGATGGTAAAAATAATACAAGTATTGCAAATAATTCCAATCTACCCAAAATCATACCAAAGCTTAAAATCCACTTAGAGATATCAGGTAGGGATGAAAAATTTCCGTTTGGCCCAATAGTTGAACCTAGGCCAGGTCCTACATTTGAAATAGATGTTGCAGCACCAGAAATTGAGGTAATAAAGTCAAGACCCGTCAAAGATAATAATGCTGTAATTGCAAAAAAAATTACCAAGTACATATAAATGAAAGAGATAATTGATGCAGTAAATTTATCATCAACAGGACTTTGATTATATTTTAGAACAAAAATTCCCTTAGGATAAATAATTTTTTTAAGTTGATTCAAAACAAATGAATAAAGTATTTGAAATCTAAATATTTTTATACCACAGGTTGTTGAGCCAGCACATCCACCAATAAACATTAGACCTATAAATATAATTAAAGGAAATCCACCCCAGTTATCAAATTGCGCATTTACATATCCAGTTCCTGTTAAAATTGATATTACATTGAATAAAACTGTTCTGATGTTTAGTTCAGACGATTTATCTAAAAACAAGTAAATTGATAAGATCAGAATACTTATTAAGATTATTTTCAAAAAAGTTCTAATTTGAATATCTGAAAAAAATATTCTTCTATTACCGTTTAAGAATTTGATATAAGCGATAAAGGGTAAACTTCCCAAGATAATAAAAATCATTGCTGAAATTTCTATTGAAAAACTGTTAAAGAAACCAATAGACTCGTTATAGTTTGAAAAACCACCAGTTGCTATTGTTGTCATTGAATGGGTTATACTATCAAAAGTATTCATCCCAAGAATTTTATATGATATTGCGCAAAGAGTAGTGAGACCTGAATAAATATAAATTAATCTCAATGCAATTTCTTTTGATTTAGGAAGAATTTTTTCCGATGAGTCACTGTTAGAAATTTTGAATAATTGCATACCACCAACATTCATTATTGGCATCAAAGTGATCGCCATAACAATTATTCCAATACCACCCAACCATTGAAGAATTGCTCTCCAAAGCAAAATTGCTTTGGGCATCTCCTCTAAGTTTGGAATGATTGTTGAACCAGTTGTTGTAATGCCTGACATACTCTCAAAAAATGCATTGGTAAACGAAAAATTGACTTCAGAAAATATTAGAGGAAGTGACCCAAAAATTGCGATACTTAGCCAAGATAACGCGGTCAATAAAAAAGCTTGCTGTAAATTTAACTTCTTATCATGATCAAGATTAGATAAAAAAAATAGTGTACCAAAAATAATTGTAATAATTGAGGCACCAAAAAAAGAGGAGTCAATTTCTTTAAAAAAAAATTGAACAAATATTGGGATCAACATAAAAATTCCAAGAATTATTTGAAGAATTCCAAGTGTAAAAAAAACAGTTTTATAATTAGACATTTTGATAGAACATTATTTTATGGTAAATAAATTTCAACTCTATAAGAATAAGTTAAAGCGTTAATTTAAGATTTTATTTGAATTAATCATGATTAAAAAAGAGAATTTTGATAAAACAAGTGCATGGCCTTTCGTTGAAGCAAAAAAAATGCTTCGAGAAAGAAAATTTTTTATAGAAAAAAAAGGCAAAATAATTCTCCAAACAGGTTATGGTCCCAGTGGTCTTCCACATATAGGGACTTTTGGAGAAGTTGCAAGGACATCAATGATTGTAAATGCATTAAAACATTTGACTGATTTACCAACCGAAATCATTACTTTTTCAGATGATATGGACGGTCTAAGGAAAGTACCTGACAACGTTCCACAAAAAGAATTATTAGAAAAAAATTTACACAAACCGCTTACTAATGTGCCTGATCCCTTTCAAAAATTTAATAGTTTTGGTGAGCATAATAATGAAATGTTAAAAAAATTTTTAAACAATTTTAAATTTAAATATAATTTTAAAAGTTCAACATCACTTTATAAATCAGGTTTCTTTAACTCTTCTCTACAAGTTATTTTAGAGAATTATGATGGTATAATGAATATAATACTTCCTACACTAGGAAAAGAGAGACAAAAAACGTACAGTCCATTTCTTCCAATTTGTCCGGTTACAGGTCATGTTCTAGAAATACCTGTAAAAAATATTAATAAAGAAAAATCTATTATTGTTTTTGATAATAATGGAAAAGATTTGGAAACAAGCATTTATGATGGAAATTGTAAATTACAGTGGAAGGTTGATTGGGCTATGAGATGGTATGCACTAGATGTTGATTTTGAAATGTATGGAAAAGATCTTATAGAGAGCGCAATACTTTCAACAAAAATTATCAAATTGATTGGAAAAACAAATCCTTCAGGGTTTGCATATGAACTATTTTTGGATGAAAAAGGAGAGAAGATTTCAAAATCAAAGGGCAACGGCATTACTATTGATCAATGGTTAGAGTATGCTTCCCCTGAAAGTTTGTCGCTGTATATGTATCAAAATCCAAAAAGAGCAAAAAAACTTTACAAAGAAATAGTTTCAAAAACTGTCGATGATTATTTGGATCTGATTGAGAAAGCAAAAAATCAAAATGAGTTGCAGCTACTTATGAATCCTGTATGGCATGTTCATAATAGTTTGGTGCCTAAAGAAAATATGATTATGTCGTTTTCAATGTTATTAAACTTGGTCGAAACAAGTAATGCTGACAGCAAAGAACTTCTTTGGAAATTTGTTAAAAAATATAAAAAAGACATTTCGGAGAAAGATAATCCTATCTTTGATAATTTAGTAGGATATGCAATAAAATATTTTAACGACGTAATAAAATTGAAAAAAAAATATAAAAAACCTAATGGTGAGGAAAAAAAAGCTTTAGAAGCTCTGGTAAAAACTTTAGATAAATGTGACGACAAAATGAAACCAGAAGATATTCAAACAATGATATATTCAACTGGTAAAGAAAATGGATATACTGAGAACCTTCGTGATTGGTTTAAATTAATTTACGAAGTAGTTTTTGGAGACGAAAATGGACCAAGGATGGGTTTTTTTATAAGTTTTTTTGGTGTGAAAGAAACAAAAGATCTTATATTAAATAAAATTAAATAATGTTTTCAAATTTAAGATCTTTAATTTTTAAATTAGATCCCGAGACGGCTCATAGTTTAGCGATAAAGTCACTAAAATTTAATTTTATTCCAAATATTTTAGATGACGAAAAAAATAATCCTCTTTTTAAGACTAAATTATTTAACAAAGAAATAGAAAATCCAATTGGTATGGCAGCAGGATTTGATAAGAATGCTGAGGTATATAATTCATTGTTCAATTTAGGGTTTGGTTTCGTCGAAGTAGGTACTGTTACACCATTAGAGCAATACGGAAATCCTAAACCTAGAGTTTTTAGATTAGTAGAAGATGAGGCCCTGATAAATAGACTTGGTTTCAATAATCTAGGTTCAAAAAATATTGTAGATCGAATTAAAAGAAATAATCCAACCGGATTACTTGGAATAAATATTGGACCTAACAAAGACTCAGAAGATAGAACAAATGATTATATACAGTGTTTAAAAATTTTTAATGGGGTCTCTGATTATATTACTGTTAATATTTCCTCACCAAACACCGAAGATTTAAGAAACTTTCACGACCAAAAAAAATTAGATGATCTTTTAAAACTAATAGAAAAAGAGAAGAGAGATCTTAACTCTAAAACACCTATAGCGGTAAAAGTATCACCAGATATTAATGATAAAGAAATTATGAAAATTTCTGAAGTGCTTTTAGATAACAATATAGAAGCTGCTATTATTTCTAACACATCTGATACAACAAGAGAAAATTTACAAAATACTCAAAGCCATCAAAAAGGAGGATTATCCGGGAAACCTATTGAGTTAAAGTCTTCAGAGTTAATCAGAAAATTTTATAAAGTTTTAAAAGGCAGAATTAAAATTATTGGCGTAGGTGGTGTGGACTCTGGCAGATCTGCTTATCAAAAATTTTTAGCAGGAGCTGATTATTTACAACTTTATACAGGCATGGTTTTTAGAGGTCCAAATATTGTTGGTCTAATTAAAAAAGAACTAAAGGAAATACTATTAAAAGATGGTGTAAAAAACTTTAATGAAATAGTAGGAAAAAAGGATTAGAATAATCTAATAAACTTGACGCCATCAATATCTCACTTTATATAGTCGAACAAATTATGACAAAAAAATGCGAATTAACTGGAAAAAATCCAATGAAAGGTCATAACGTTAGTCATGCTAACAATAAGACAAAAAGAAGATTCTTACCTAATTTAAAAAAAGTAAAATTTACAAGTGAACTTTTAAAAAGAAGCTTAAAATTAACAGTGAGTAATGCAGGGGTTAGATCAGTAGATAAAAAAGGTAGTTTTGATGAATTTCTAAAATCTGTAAAAAATAAAAATTTATCTCCTAGATTAAAAAAACTAAAAAAAAGTTTATTAATTAAATCTCCATTTCAAAAAAAAACTGCACAATCTAAAACAGCTTAATGAGTAGATCATTTTTACTTCTATCATTTTTGATGGGTGTTGTTGTCCTATCCTCTAATTATCTTGTTCAATTTCCAATTAATTATTATGGTTTAAATGAAATATTAACCTACGGAGCTTTCTCTTATCCGATCGCTTTTTTAATTACAGATTTAGCTAATAGATCTTATGGAAAAAGAGTTGCAAGAAAAATTGTATATTTTGGCTTTGTACTAGGAATTGGTTTTACAGTTTTATTTTCTACTGATTTTGCAGATCTTATATCTATTCGTATAGCTATTGGGTCTGGAATTGCATTTTTAACTGCACAATTATTAGATGTCCAAATATTTGACAGATTAAGAAAGAAAGAATGGTTTGTTGCACCATTAACATCTTCAATGATTGGCTCAACAATCGATACATTTTTGTTTTTTTCAATATCATTTTATGGGACTGGCGTGCCATGGGTTACACTTTCTCTCGGAGATTTGATTGTTAAAGTAATAGTAGCTTTGATAATGTTAATACCATTCAGATTACTTTTAAAAACTTTCAAGCCAATTAAAGCTTAAATCAAAAACTTATAAGACAATATCTTATAAGCGAGCTTTGCAACAAGAAAGTTATATGAATTAAAACCTTTAATAGGTGCTAATTCATTGATGTCAGCACCAACAATGTTTGAATTTTTTGCAGCAATTTTAATTATATTGAGTGTCTCATCCCATAATAATCCACCAGGTTCAGGAGTCCCAGTGGCTGGCATGATACTTGAGTCGAAACCATCGACATCAAATGTTAAATAAACTGTCTTATTTTTTATAAGTTTTTTAAATTTTGTTAAATCCCACTTTGTTTTATCTTTTGCCCAAAAAATATTTATCCTTGATTTATTCTTTTTTAAAAATGGAATTTCACTCTCTGATATATTTCTAATCCCAAAAGATATTAATGATATATTTTTATGGTCTAAGCACCTTCTAATTGCTGATGCATGAGAGAACTTTTCACCATTGTAACTATTTCTTAAATCAGCATGGGCATCGAAATGTAAGAGACAAATTTTTTTGTATTTTTTAACAAATGGATAGATACATCCGGGTGTAATTGAATGTTCTCCTCCAAACGTGATTGGAAAAAGTCTTTTATCTAAAATTTCTTTATTTATATTTGACATTTTCTCGAGAGCCTTTTTGATATTTCTATGAATCTTAAAGGGCTTTAAAGTTTTAATCCCAATTTTTTTATAAGGTTCACAATTTAGCTCTTCATCATATAATTCCACTTGATGAGAAGCCTTTATAATTTCTTTAGGTCCATTTCTGGTGCCACCACCATAACTAACAGTTTTCTCAAGTCCAAATGGAACCACAACAACCTTTTCTTTGAAATTAAATTTATTGTCGACTCCTAAAAATCCATTTTTGTTTGATAAATACTTCAATTTTTACTCAAAAATTTTTGTGAATTTTTTCTTATCCCTATTTTTCCACTCACCTCTGTGATAAGCGTCGCTAGCTATTAGGGGTAGTACACTAGTGGCTTCAGCAAATACCATTTGTTCTTTTGTGACATCAACTTTACCCCATGAACTTGCCTCTTTTAATGTTGAACTACTGCATGCACCGTCTCTAGAGTCGGCTACTGTGATTTGCACCGCATATTTATGCATGTCAACTTCCTTGCCTAATAATTCAGCACAAATTACGGTGTCTTGAATAAAATTTTTTGGAACACCACCACCAATCATAAATAGACCTGATCCCTTCGAGCGTATTTTAATTTCAGTCAATTCTCTAAATTCTCTTATAGAGTCAATAGTCATATGCTTTTTTGGATTTTTTTCTTGATGTATAACTAAACCAAATCCAGCACTAGAGTCGGTGAAAGCTGGGCAAAAAATTGGAACATCATTATCGTATGCTGTTTCAATCAAAGAGTCTTTTTTAATAGAATTTTTTTTTAAATATTTACCCATTTCTTTAATAAATTCTCTCGACGTATAGCTTCTAGGCTCCAAGGTATCCGCGATTTCACATATTTTTTTATCACAAATCTGTAACTCATCTTCGTCTATGTATGTGTCGTAAATTCTATCGATATAATTTTTTCTTAATTCAGTATCATCTTGGAATTGAGACCCTTGATAGTGTTTAAAACCAAGAGCTTCAAAAAAATCCATATCAATTATTGAAGCGCCAGTCGCTACTATTGCATCAACCATATTATATTTAACTAAATCTTTATAAATATTCATACAACCGGCAGCAGATGTTGAACCTGCTAATGATAAAAAAATTGTACATTCTTTGTCTTTCAACATTTCATTATAAATATTGGCTGCGTTTGCTGTTTCTCTTGAAACAAAAGACATTTTTTCCATGGAAGAGATAATTTTTCTAGAATCGAATGATGTAATATCAATATGCTCTACAGGTTTTTTTAAGAAATCTTTTTTACTGTTGTGACCAAGATTTTTATTTTCTGACATTAAGCAACTAGAGTAGCTTTGTCTGAATTCTTATTATACATAGACATTATTGGTTTATCCTCAACCTCATAAATCTCATTAGAGTAATAACCATTAAATTGAGTTCTAAAAGTTAAACCATATGATCCTAATTGACCAAGTTCAATGTAATCATTTTCTTTAATATTATTCGGAAGTAGGAATGGACCTTTCATATAATCCATACTGTCACATGTCGGTCCATAAAAATCAAATGCAGTCATTTTTTTGGAAATAATCTTACTTGAATTTTCTTTAATTAATTTTGATGGAAAAACTATATTAGGTGTTCCAGCATCAAAAAGTGTACCGTAAGTACCATCATTAATATAAAGTTTTTGTTTTTTTCTTAAATTAACTCTCACGATTGTTGAACCACTTTCTGCAACCAAAGCTCTCCCAGGTTCACAAATTATTTGAGGCATATTCTTTAGATTTAAATTTTCTAAACTTTTTTTAATTTCCTCCATATAACTTTCCAAAGATAGAGGCACAAGATCAGGATAAATTGTCGGAAAGCCTCCGCCGATATTAATATAATCTGGAATTATTTTAGTTTTTTTAATTATATTTCCCACTTCATTAATTCCTTTAGAGTATGAAATTGGATGCATACATTGGGAACCAACATGAAAACTTAAGCCAATTTTTTTTGAATGAACTTTTGCAAGTCTTAACAGCCCTGAAGCTTCAGAATTCAAAGCACCAAATTTTTTTGATAAATCTATTTCAGCATGCTCATTAGAAACAGCAACTCTAATAAATAATTCTAAATCTTTAGCATTGTCTGTTGTTTCGATAATTTTTATTAATTCATCTTTAGTATCTAAAGCGAAAGTTTTTATTCCAAAACTGTAATAAGCTTCCTTTATACTTTCTCTGCTTTTAACAGTATGCATAAAAGAACATTTTGCAGTATTATCAAATTTCCTCACTGCTTTGATTTCTTCGATTGACGCAACATCAAATTGATTGATTCCACTTCTTATCAAAGTTTTGATAACTTCAGGATGGGGATTAGTTTTTACAGCATATAGTATTTTTCCTGGAAACTTTTTTTGAAAGAATTTTGAAGCAGAAAGAATAGAATTCTTCCTTATACAATAAACAGGTTTTTCTGGTTTCAGTTGATTTACTAATTCTTCAACTGACTTAAATTTTTGCATTTTAAATGCCCCCCAAAAAAAATTTAACAAAAAAAAAGTCTTTTATTTTAAAAAACTTTAATACTCGAGCAGTTAATTCAATAGTTATTCAATGTAAAGCAAATAATGGCCTATTGAATTGTGGAAAAAAATATCCATATAAAGCCTATGATAAACCAAGCACCATTACAAAATTTGGCTGATTTTGACAATAAATCCTTATTAATAGTGGATGATGACAATCCTTTTAGGGAGAGATTAGCTAGAGCGATGGAAAAGAAGGGGTTTGAAGTTTTACAAGCTGAGAGTGTGCAAAAAGGTAAAGACATGGTTAAAGTGAAAAAACCAGGTTTTGCAGTAATAGATCTTAGATTGAATGATGGCAATGGATTAGAAGTTGTTAAAGAAATTCAATCATCAAATTCACAAAGTAGAATCATAATGCTAACCGGATATGGAAATATTCCAACCGCCGTAGCTGCAATCAAGGAGGGTGCTATTGACTATTTAGCTAAACCAGCAGATGCGGACGATGTAGAAAAAGCGTTATTAGCAGATCCATCAAAAAAAGCCGCACCACCTGAGAATCCAATGTCAGCAGATCGGGTTAAATGGGAACATATTCATAGAGTATTTGAATTATGTAATAGAAATGTTTCTGAGACTGCAAGAAGGCTTAAAATGCACAGAAGAACTCTTCAAAGAATATTATCTAAAAGATCGCCTAAATAAATTTTCTAAATTTTATAATTTTTTTTGTTATTAAAGTAAGTAGACAAATTTTGAAAATTTCAGCAACTAAAAAAGGCAATACACCTAATTTAAAAATAGGTTTATCCCAACCAATTAATGTACCTAGCCATAGAATACCTAGGATATAAATTGTTGAAACCGAAAATATTAATTTAAAAAAAATTAAAAAATAATTATCATCATTTTTTATGAATGAGGCTAAAAAACACGCTGATAGAAATCCAATTAAATACCCCATTGTTGGACCTGTGAAATAAGACAAACCAATTCCTCTTTCAGGAGAATTAGAAAATACTGGTAAACCTAATATACCTTCTAATAAGTATAAGCTTACAGTGGCCAGAGCTATTTTATATCCGAAGCTAACACCTAAAAATAAAACTATGAATGTTTGCATAGTCATTGGAACTGGATAAAAAGGTATCTTGATTTTGGCTGAAATTGTAAGAATTATTGAACCTATAAAGATAATCAATAATGATTTTACAAGCTGGTTTTGAGTATTTTGCTTTATAAGTTCCATAAAAAATAATACTCTTATTTTCATCTTTAATCTATATTAAATTTTAATGAGTAAGATTCAAAAAACAGATCATTTTTATCTAATTGATGGATCAGGTTATATATTTAGAGCATATTATGCCTTACCACCATTAACTCGAAAAAGTGATGGATTACCGACTGGAGCAGTAAGTGGTTTTTGTAGTATGTTGTTTAAACTTCTTGAAGACTCAAAATCAAATGAAAATCTTCAGAAACCAACTCATTTTGCTGTTATTTTTGACTCAGCTAGAAAGACTTTTAGAAATGAAATCTATAGTGATTACAAAGCCAATCGATCTGAGGCGCCAGATGACTTAGCACCACAATTTGAATATATAAGAAAATCAGTTTTAGCCTTTAATTTACCCTCTGTTGAATTAGTTAATTATGAAGCAGACGATTTAATTGCAACTTATGTTGATAAGATTTTAAAAAATGGAGCAAAGGTAACGATAGTTTCATCAGATAAAGATTTGATGCAATTGTATAGAAAAAATGTTCGTATTTTTGATCCAATGAAAAATAAGTTCATCTCTAATGAGGATGTAAAAAACAAATTTGGAGTAGATCCAGATAAGGTTATAGATGTTCAGGCTTTAGCTGGTGATAGCAGTGATAATGTTCCTGGTGTTCCTGGAATTGGTGTAAAAACTGCAGCAGAATTAATTAATAAGTATGGTGATTTAGAGACACTTTTAAAATCAGCAGATGAAATCAAACAAAATAAGAGAAGAGAGACTTTACTAAACAACAAAGATAAAGCTTTAATCAGTAAAAAATTAGTAACATTAAAGCACGATGCTCCAATTGAAATGAAACTCAATGATTTTGAATTAAAGAGAATTGATAAAGATAAACTTTATAAATTTCTAAGAGAAATGGAGTTTAATAGGTTACTTAGCTCAGCTATTTCTGCTTATGGGGAGCCAGATTTTAGTGGTGAAAAAAAAGATATTCAATTAAAGGAAAAAAAAGTTGAAATTGATAAAAAAAATTATTTTTTAATAACAGAGCACAGTAAAATTGATGAATGGATTAAGGAGGCTGAAGAAATAGGAGAAGTTGCAGTTGATACAGAAACAAATTCTTTAGATCCTCATCAAGCTGATTTAGTCGGAGTATCTTTGAGCTCTAAAATTGGAAAAGCTTGTTATATACCAATAGGACATAATTCAAATAAGTGCATTGATAAAGGCATAGTGCTAAAAAAATTAAAACCATTACTTGAAGATCCAAGTATCAAAAAAATAGGTCAGAACATTAAATTTGATTTTATTGTATTTTTTAATCATGGGATAACGCTATCAGCGATGGAGGATACAATGCTAATGTCTTATGTGCTTGATGCTGGAAAAAATAGACACAACATGGATACGTTATCTGAAATTCATCTAAATCATAAAAC
This sequence comes from uncultured Pelagibacteraceae bacterium, assembly GCA_902563075.1. Lineage (GTDB taxonomy): Bacteria > Pseudomonadota > Alphaproteobacteria > Pelagibacterales > Pelagibacteraceae > Pelagibacter. Next base: position 18,698 of record CACEWC010000008.1, on the reverse strand, counting down.
AATAAAATTCAAAGAATTAGTTGGTTCTGGAAAGAAACAGATAAATTTTAGTGAAGTCGATTTAGAAAAAGCAAAAGATTATGCCGCTGAGGACGCTGACATAACTTATAGACTATATAAAAAATTCTATAAAAGTTTGAAAGAAGAAAAAATGATTAATATTTATGAAATTTTTGAAAAGCCATTACTTAGAATTTTAGCTGATATGGAAATACAGGGTATTAAAGTTGATAAAAAGTTTCTCAAAACATTATCTACCAAATTTGAAAAAAAGATTGAAAAAATTCAGAAAGAAGTTTTTAAACTCTCTAAGAAAGAGTTTAATATTGCTTCTCCAAAACAACTGGGTGAGATTTTATACAATGATCTTAAGATTGCAGACTTAAAAAAAACTAAAAAGGGAAGTTTTGCAACAAGTGCCTCAGTATTAGAAGATCTCGCTTTTAAAGGTCATAAATTTCCACAATTAGTCCTGGACTGGCGGCAAGTTTCAAAACTAAAAAATACCTATTCAGACTCATTACCCGAACATATTAATCCTGATACAAAAAAAGTTCATACTTCTTTTTTATTAGCAGCAACGACTACAGGACGATTAGCTTCAAGTGATCCTAACTTGCAAAATATTCCAATTAAATCAGAAGATGGTAAAGATATTCGTAAAGCTTTTGTTGCTGAGGAGGATAACATTTTGATTTCTGCAGACTATAATCAAATTGAAATGAGAATTTTAGCTGATTTGGCTGATGTTAAAGAATTAAAAAAAGCTTTTCAAAATAATGAGGATATTCATTCTCTTACTGCTAGCCAAATTTTTAATATTGATATTAATAAGGTGAGTCAAGACCAAAGAAGAAAGGCTAAAGCCATAAACTTTGGAATAATCTACGGAATTTCTCAGTATGGATTAGCAAAGCAAATAAATGTCTCTAATTTTGAAGCTGAAGAGTTTCTAAATTCATATTTCTCAAAGTTCCCGGAAATAAAAGTTTATATGGATCGAACAATTAAATTTTGTAGAAAAAATGGTTATGTAAGTAATATTTTTGGAAGAAGATCTCATTTTATAAATATAAATGATAAAAATTATAATGTTAGAAACTTTCAAGAACGTGCAGCAATTAATGCTCCAATACAAGGGTCGGCTGCTGAAATAATGAGATTAGCAATGATAAGAATTGATAAAAAATTAAAAGAGCAAAAATTCAACAAAACAAAGATGTTACTTCAAATCCATGATGAACTAATTTTTGAAAGTCCCAAAAATGAAGTAAAAAAAATATCCAAAGTGATAATTGAAGAAATGTCTAGCGTTGCTGAGAGTGATCAACATTCTTTCTCAATACCTCTCACAGTAGATTTAAACACTGGAGAAAATTGGGGTACATTACATTAATTTATTTGCCCAAATTAGAACAATTTAGTATTTTTATAATTAAGTATGCAAAAACAAACAATTGCCTTAGTAGATGATGACAGAAATATTCTAACCAGCTTAAGTATTGCTCTTGAAAAAGAAGGGTTTAAAGTTCAGACTTACATTGATGGAGAGAGTGCATTAATTGGATTAACCAGGACACCGCCAGATCTAGCTATTGTTGATATAAAAATGCCAAAAATGGACGGTGAGGAATTGCTCAAGAAATTGAGAAAAAAAACCTCATTACCAGTTATTTTTTTGACTTCCAAAGATGATGAAATTGACGAATTACTGGGACTAAAATTAGGTGCTGATGATTTCGTAAAAAAATCAGGCGGTTTTTCAATTAAAGTTTTAATTGAAAGAATTAGAGTTCAACTTAGAAAAAAAGATTCCAAAGAAACTCTTGAGGAAAATAAAAGTATTATATCGCATGGAAAATTAAAACTTGATCCGTCCCAATTAGAATGTGAATGGAATGGGAAACAATTGCCTGATAAATTGACTACCACAGAATTTTTACTTGTAAAGGAGCTAGCCAAAAGACCAGGAATTATAAAAGAGAGAGCTCAATTAATGGACATAGCTTATAGAGAAGATACAGATATTGAGGATAGAACAATTGATAGTCATGTTAAAAGAATTAGAAAAAAATTCAAAAAAGTTGATCCTGAATTTTCAGCTATAGAAACTAGATATGGAAGCGGATATAGATGGAATGTTAGTTAATGCTCAGCAATTTTCTTAAAAACTTATCAATTTTAAAAAAATTTTTATTTATAAATTCTATTTTTTTCACAATAATAGGCCTATTCACATTCGTTTATTTGAAAAATGTCCAACCAAATTTAATTAAAAAAAAATCCTCAAATCATATTGAGGTTATAAATAATACAATTGATAATCTAACAAGATTAAATGTAAAATTTGTTGAAAAAGATATTAGAAAATTTTTGTTTTCAACAAGATTTCTTTTTCAGAACTTAGATAGAGTAATATTTTTTGATAATAAACTTAATCTAATAGGAGACACTGATACATTAGACTTAGATCCAAGATCATTTTCACAAAGGTTGGATACTATTGAGTTAGAGGTGTTGGACTCAACAATAACAAAAAAAATCACTGAAGAAAAAGATATAGATATTGGAAATGAAAATAATGTGTCTTTAAATGATGTTCTTTTAAATTACGCAACGTCTAAAAACTTTGGAATCCCTTTTACATTTACCGAGGAAGAATTTAATAAATTTAAATTGACTACCATCAAAAACGTGATGAAGGATGGAGAAAATATAGGATATTTAGCAATAACAGAAAATGCCAATGATATAAAAGCTGCCATAGATGAAAGAAAAACTTTTGTAATTAGGACTGCAATTGCAGTTGGTATCGTAATATTGATTTTTTCGTTTGTTTTAAATAGATATTTTTTAAAACCAATTAAAAATTTAGTCAGTTATACCAAAATCATTAAAAATAAAGATACAAAAAAAACAAATATAGATACATTAAAATTAAGAAATGATGAACTTGGTTTACTCTCTAATTCTTTGGATGATATGACTTTAGAATTACAAAAAAGAATTTCACATGCAGAAAATTTTTCAACTGATCTTGTACACGAAATTCGTAATCCATTAGCATCATTAAAAAGCGCATCAGAAATTTTACATGACGCTAAAGACACAGAACAGAGACTTAAATTGATTAATATTTTAAGTCACGATGTACAAAGAATTGAAAGATTGATTACTGATTACTCACAAATGTTAAAAGATGAAGTTGCATTAAGTAAAGAAAAAATAAAAAAAATAGATATTGAGCCAATAATTAAGTCAGTAGTAGATGATTTTAATAATATTTATAAAGTAAAAAGAGGGATTAATATTTCTTATAAAAATGATGGTAAAAATAAATATTTAATTTATGGAATTGAAAACAGAATTGAACAAATCATTGCAAACCTTTTAGATAATGCAATTTCTTTTAGTGATGATAATAAAGATGTAATTGTGCAAGTTTCGAAATCAGAGGATAATAAAGTATATATAAAGATATTAGATGAAGGACAGGGTTTTAAAGAAAAAGACACGAATAAAATATTTAAAAGATTCTACAGTAACAGACCAGATAAATTTGGGCAGCATTCTGGTCTAGGGTTAAATATAGTAAAAAATTTAGTTGATTTACATAATGCCACAATCAAAGCAACTAATAGACAAGATAAAAAAGGAGCAAGTATGGAAATAGAATTTCCAAAAGTTTAAAGAGTTTTATTGATTAATTAATTTTTAATTGTTAGAAGAGCCACGATGGAAGATTATAAAGTAAGAGATTTATCACAAGCGGAATTTGGACGAAAAGAAATTTCAATTGCTGAAAGTGAAATGCCAGGACTTATGGCTTTAAGGGAGGAGTATGCTGGAAAATCTCCTTTAAAAGGTGCAAAAATTATAGGTTGTTTGCATATGACAATACAAACAGCAGTATTAATTGAAACCTTAGTAGATTTAGGTGCAGAAGTAAGATGGTCATCTTGTAACATTTTTTCCACTCAAGACCATGCAGCAGCAGCAATAGCAAAAGCTGGTATTCCAGTTTATGCGTGGAAGGGAGAAACAGAGGAGGAATATGTTTGGTGCATAAAACAAACCATTGAAGGCAAGAAAAGTTGGAAACCTAATATGCTTTTAGATGATGGTGGGGATTTAACAGCAATGATGCACAATGAATATAAAGATTTATTAAAAGATGTTAAAGGAGTTTCGGAAGAGACAACTACAGGGATAAAAGCTTTGAATAAAATGGAAAAAGAAAATTTTTTGTTGATTCCAGCAATAAATGTGAATGATTCTGTTACCAAATCAAAATTTGATAACTTATATGGGTGCAGAGAAAGTTTAGTTGATGGAATAAGAAGAGCCACTGATGTAATGATGTCAGGAAAAATTGCAATTGTTGCAGGCTTTGGTGATGTTGGGAAAGGAAGTGCTGCATCATTAAGGCAGAGTGGGGCTCGTGTGTTAGTTACCGAAGCAGATCCAATATGCGCATTGCAAGCTGCAATGGAAGGTTACGAAGTTGTTTTAATGGATGAAGCAATTAGTAAAGCAGATATAGTTGTAACTGCGACTGGTAATAAAGATATTGTTACAGCTGACCATATGAGAGATATGAAGGATAGAGCAATCTTATGTAATATCGGACATTTCGATAATGAAATCCAGGTTGAAGCTTTGAAAAATTACAAATGGACTGAAGTAAAACCCCAAGTACATGAAATTGAACTACCTAGCAAAAAAAGAATAATTTTATTGGCAGAGGGTAGATTGGTAAATTTGGGTTGTGCTACAGGGCATCCAAGTTTTGTAATGAGCGCTTCTTTCACAAATCAAGTTATTGCTCAAATAGAACTATGGAATAATCATAAAAATTATGAAAACAAAGTTTATGTTTTACCAAAACATTTAGATGAGAAAGTAGCTACACTTCATCTTAAAAAAGTTGGTGCTAAACTAACTAAACTTTCTAAAGATCAAGCAGATTATATCAGTGTAGGGGTAGAGGGACCTTTCAAACCTAATGCCTATCGCTACTAAAAGTGATTTTATCAATTTATCTTCAGAAAAAAAAACAGAGGAATTAGCTAAGAAGATTTCAAAGAAATTGAAATTAGGACATGTAGTTTTTTTTGTGGGTGAGATGGGTGTCGGAAAAACTACTTTTATTAGATATCTAATCAACAATTTTCAAAAACAAAATGGACTTAAAATAACTGAAGTAACAAGTCCTACTTTCAATTTATTAAATGAGTATCAAATTAAAAAAATTAAAATTAACCATTATGATTTATTTAGAATAAATAGTTTAGATGAAATTCACAATCTAGGATTATTTGATGATATTACTAATGCTATTACATTAATTGAATGGCCACAAAAAATAAAACCAAAACCAAAAAATTTGATAGAATTAAATTTTGAATATGGAAATGATTACAAGAGACGAATATTAAAAATTAAGGGTTTAAATCTGTAATTATAGATAAATGCAAAATCTTAAAAAATTAAAAGGAGATGCGTCACACAGAAAGTTTTTTAGAAAAAAATCCAATAATGGTAATTCCATTGTTATTCAAGCAAAAAAGGACAAATTTAAAAATCTTCTTGTTTATGATGCAATTAGCAGGATTTTAAATAAAAATAAAGTTCTAGCTCCAAAATTATATCATGAGAATTATAAGAATAATTATATTGAAGTCGAGGATTTTGGAAATAAGACAATTTTTCAAATTTTAAAGAAAAGTAAAAATAAAAAATTATTATATTTTAAAAATATAATAAAATTGCTCAATCAAATACAGTCAATAAAAGATAAAAAAATAAGAAATTTTAGAAATAAATATTATCGAATACCTGATTATAAAAATGAAATATTAATTCAGGAAGCTAAATTATTTTGCGAGTGGTATGTGAAAAAAAATTTGTCAAAAAATAAGAGACAAGACTTTAATAAAAAGTTTAAAAAAATAATTAAAACTTTATCTTCATGTCTTAAGATGAAAAAAAATGTATTTGTTCATAGAGATTTTCATGTATCAAATTTAATGCTTGTTAATAACAGAATAGGTGTAATTGATAGTCAAGATGCTTTAATAGGAAATAGAGCTTATGATTTAGCTTCTTTAGTAGATGATGTAAGATTAAGAACCTCAAAAGTTCTAAAAAAAAAGATTTTTAATTTTTATATAGGTAATCAAAAAAAAATTTATAGAAAAAAAATAAAAAATGATTTTGAAATTTTATCTATTTTAAGAAACCTGAAAATAATTGGAATATTTACACGTCTGGCAATCCGAGATAAAAAAAAGGGTTATTTAAAATTAATACCTTATGCGTGGGAATTGATTTCTTTAAGAATCAATGAAAATAAAATTTTCTTAGATTTAAAAAAATTACTAAATAATAATTTTAAAAAAAACTTATGAAAATTAATAATGCTTTTATTCTCTGCGCTGGATTTGGCAAAAGACTAAATCCTTTAACACTTGAAAAACCCAAACCATTACTTCAAATCAAAAATCAAACAATTTTAGAGAATTGTATTAGTACGGTAATAAAACTGAAAGTCGAAAATATTTTTTTAAATACTTTTTATTTAAGTGAGCAAATTATAGATTTTTTTAAAAATAAAAATTTTTCAGTAAAAATAAAAATTATAGAGGACGGTAAAGAAATTTTAGATACTGGTGGAGGAATTTTAAATTTGATCAACCGCTCAGATTGTGAGGATTTTTTTGTTTTTAATCCTGATACTATTTGGAATGAAAATTATGTGAGTGAAATTAATGATATGCAAAAATATTATTTTCAAAATAAATTAAATAATATTCTTTTATTAGTTAATAAAAAACTAAGTTTTGATAATAACCTAGAGGGTGATTTTGATTTAGAAGATAATATAATTAAACAAAGTTTTAAAAAAAATTTTATATATACTGGTTGTCAAATTTTGAATAAAAACTTATTTAATGAATATGAGGTAGAAAACTTCTCAGTTACTAAAATTTGGAATAAATTATTAATGAAACAACAGTTAAATGGATTTGAGAGCACCAATAAATTTCACCATTTAACGAACTTAGAAATTTTTAAAAAACTAAAAGGTTCTTAGATCTCTCTTTATCTAGATATTTACATTCATTTATTTTCAAATTTTCACCGAAATTGATTATTAAGGGATTTCCTGTTGGAATTTCTAAACTTGTGATTTGATTATTATCTAAATTGAACAGATATTTACATAAAGCTCTTATGGAGTTTCCGTGTGCTGTAATTAATATATTTTTATTTATTAGTTTAGGCTGTATTTCTTTTTTGAAATACACCAAAACTCTGTTGTATGTATCTTTTAAAGATTCTGTGTCAGGAATGAGCTCTTTGGGTATTTTCTCATATGTTTCAATATTTAGTGGATGATAAGAGCTTTCTTTACTTAGTTTTCCAGGTTTGATATCCCAAGATCTTCGAAATTCAAAAACTTTATCTTCACCAATTTTTTTTGCAGTCTCAATTTTATTCAACCCTGTAAGCTCACCATAGTGTCTTTCGTTTAGCTGCCACGCTCTTACAAAATTCTTTTCTGATTTTAGTACTTTTTGTATTATTTTAAGAGTATGGTTTGCCCTCACTTGAAACGAGGAATAATAAAAATCTATATTTATATTTTGATTTTTGATAAGTAAACCAGCTTTTTCAGCTTCTTTTTTACCTTGATCTGTGAGATCTACATCAACCCAACCGGTGAATCTTTTTTCAAGATTCCAAATACTCTGACCATGTCTTACTAATATCAAAAAACTCATCTTGTCATATCTAAAAATTATTTATAAGAAAAATCATTTAACTAAATGTCAAAATTTTTTTCTACATATAAAGTAATATTTTATTTAATTAATGTCCTTTTAATTATTTTATATCTATATCCTGGAAGTCTACTAGGCTGGATAATTTATGACAATAAAAGTATACAACCTCAAATAACACCAGATTTTGTTATATCATCAAATCATTTTTATGTATTTGTATTAATTTCAATTATTGGTTTTTTAACTTTTGCTAATTCCAAGAAAAATATCTTATTATTACTATATTTAATTTTTCTTTCTATCACGCTTGAAATTTTTCACCTATTTATACCTGAAAGAACATTTCAATGGTCTGATTTATTTGGAAATTTATTAGGCGTTATTCTTGTAATTCTTCTTAATAATTTTATAAATAAATATGGTAGATTTAAAAAATAAATTATTAATTTTTATTTATTTTTTTACAATCGGATGCTCATCAATTCCATCAAACACTTCTAACAGTTGTTCAATTTTTAGTGAAAGATATCTATGGTATAAACATACAAAAAAAGTTGAGCAAAAGTGGGGTACACCTATATATATTCAATTGGCGATAATAAAAATGGAGTCTGATTTTGATTGGCTTGCTAAACCGGCAAGACAAAAAATTTTTAAAGTGATACCTTATAAACGTCCTTCTAGTTCTTTTGGTTATTCGCAAGCAGTTAAAGGGACTTGGGAGCAATATAAAAAAGAAACTGGTAATAAATTAGCAACAAGAGCAAGATTTAAAGACAGTGTTGACTTCATTGGATGGTATACGAATAAATCAGAAAACATTTTAAAGATATCAAAGAAAGATGCTTTCAAACAGTATCTTGCATATCACGAAGGATGGGGAAATTATAAAAATTATGAAAAAAATAAAAAAGTAATTGGACTAGCTAAAAAAGTTGAGAGGCAATCTAATAAATACAAAAATCAATTATTAAAATGTAAAAATAAATTAAATAGAAAAAAATATATTATTTTTTAGACAATTCTTTTTTTAGTTCTAAGTCAACTATATCAATCCTTTTAGTATTTTTTGCTAATGCTAGATACATTGAAGGAGTGATATATAAAGTAAAGAAAGTTGAAATAATCATTCCTCCTAATATTGTAGAACCAACTGCTAATCTTGAACCCTCTCCTGCACCAGGGCCAAAATTTCCAATCACTAAAGGCATCATTGCAATCATCGTACTCAGTGATGTCATTATAATTGGTCTAAACCGAACAGCACACGCTTCTTTAACAGCTAATTCAATAGTTTTTCCATTAGATCTAATTTGGTTTGCGTAATCTACAATTAAAATACTATTCTTAGTTGAGATACCTATTAGTATAATTAATGCAATTTGAGAAAAAATATTTACTGAGCTATTTAAAAATAAAATAAACACTAATCCTCCAAAAATAGCCAAAGGCACAGTTAAGATTATAACAAATGGATGAACGAATGAGTTGAATGTTGCAGCCATAACCAAATAAGCAGTTAGTAAAGCTAAAGCAAAAATTATAAATAATTCATTACTTGTTTCTTTAATTTCCTCTGATTTTCCTTTCCAAGTAATTTGGTTTTCTGGTGCTAAATCAACCATCACATTTTCGAAGTATTTAATCGCTTCTGTTAATGTGTACCCCTCATTAATATTTGCAGAAACTGTTACAGCTCGTTGTCTATTATATCTAGCAAGTTCTTTTGCTGAACCTTCTTCCTTAAAACTAACAAGATTTGCTAAAGATATTAATTTTCCATTAGTTTCAGAGCGAACAAATATTTTCGAAACACCCTCTTTATTTCGTCGATCAAATAAATATTGTTGAACAATTATTGGATATTCTTTACCTAATTTATTAAAAGTCGTTATTTTTTTACCCCCGTAAAGTGTTTCAAGTGTTTCACCAATTGATTTAGTTGAGACACCTAGATCTTTGGCTTTATTTTTATTTATTATTAATTTTACCTCTGGTTTGTTTCGATTGTAATCAGACTCAATTCTTGAGAGATTTTTATTAGATCTGAGTGTTCGTATAACTTTTTTTTGTATCGCCTCAAGTTCCTCATAAGTATTTCCATAAATGACCATTTGAACTGGTTTGTTGTAATTTGATACTCTTATAGATTGAGGAGATATAGGAAAAGCTAGGGCTTGGGGTAAAGTTACTATTTTCCCAATCGCTTCTCTAAGAACAGCTTGTTGACCTTTTTTACGATTTTTCCAATCATCAAGGAGAGCGATTATTATAAAACTATTATATGAATTAGCTGAATTTCCAAATCCTGGAACACGCATTATAAATCTTGAATATGGACTATCCTCAGCTTGTAGCAAAGGAATAAGTCTTGCCTCTACTTTTTGGGCTTGTTCTTGAGTATATTCAAAAGAACTTCCTTCATCAGTTGAGCCAATTATTAGATATGCTCCCCGATCCTCCATAGGCAGAAGTTCTTTTTTTGAGAAACTAAATAAAAGCACTGAAGCAATTATTATAAAAACAATAAAAAAACTTACACTTTTAGTTTTATTAATAACATTAACTAAAGTTTCCTCATAAAATTTCGCGAAGTTGGAAAAAATTTTTTCAAATTTTTGAATAAAAATTTTTTTTGATTTTTTTTTGTATAAAAATTTACTTGCAAGCATTGGTGACAAAGTTAATGCAACAAAAGAAGAAACTACAATTGAAAAAGATAATGCAATCGCTGTTTCTCTAAATAATGTTCCAGAAATTCCCTCAATAAATATTAACGGTAAGAAAACTGCTACTAAAATTAGTGTTGTAGCAACGATAGCAAAAGAAATTTGTTTAGAGCCTTTATAAGCTGCAACGAGCGGGGTCTCACCATTCTCTATTCGTCTGTATATTGCATCTGTCATAATTACTGAATCGTCTGTGATTATACCAATCGCTAAAATAAAACTTAAAAGGACAAAAATATTAATAGAAAGACCAAATATGTATAAGCCTAGAAAGGATGCTATTAAACTTACAGGGAGTGCAATAGCAGGTACGATAACTGCCTTTAAATTCCCTAAAAATAAATAAATTATCAATACAACTAAGATAAACGCAATGACCAAAGTTTTATATACTTCTTCAATTGCAGCCTCAACATAGTTAGCTCTATTGAACGAAACCCTTAAATCTAATTCCTCTGGTAAAGATTTTTTTACTTCAACAATTTTTTTTTTGATATCATTTGAAAGTTCTACCGTTGACGCACCACTTCTTGCATAGATACCTATTCCTACGGTTTTCAAATTTATTTGATCTTTAGTTTGAGCTTTAAAAAGAGTTTTCTCTGATATTGGACCGAATTCAACGTTCGCTACGTCTGATAACTGAATTACACGATTACCAGTTTTTTTGATGGGTATTTGCTTTATAGTTTCAATATCGTTGTATGATTTATCTAGATTTAGTGTTAAGTCGATATTATCTGCTTCTAACGTTCCTGCAGGCAAACTTACATTTTCTCCACGAATTGCAAATTCAACTTCTTTAATGGTTAAATCATTAGCTGCAAGTTTAATAGGATCAATCCAAACTCTAATGCTTAATTCTCGTAATCCACCAACCCTTATTCTTCCAACATTTTTAACACTTGAAAATTGGTCTACAAGATATCTCTCCGCGTAATCTCCTAACTCAAGGTCGCTCCATGAAGATGAGGATAATGACAGCCACATTGTCGTTGTAAATCCTGCAGCTCGTTTAAGTATTTGCGGTGGATCTGACTCGGTTGGCAAATTATCCACAACTCTTGAAACTCTTTCCCTTATATCATTAGCAGCATTATCTAGGTCAATACTCGTATCAAACTCGACATTAATTGTACTTCTTCCATTTTCGGATTTCGAATCTATATTTTTAATACCTTCAGCCCCTCCAATAACATCCTCAACAACTTGTGTAACCTCTTGATCTACTATTGAAGCTGATGCAGATTTGTAGTTTACTTGAACTTGAACAACAGGTGGCTGAATTCCATTGGGCAATTCTCTAACGGGCAATTTCCAAAAAACAAATAAACCAAATATGATCAGTATTAGGGACATAACCCAAGATACCGTCGGTCTTTTAATACTTAATTCAGTAATAAACATTATTTATTAATAGGTTTTATTTTTCCACGAGGCCTTACCTTTTTTAGACCCTCAGCTACAATTATATCACCAGCAGTTAAACCTGAAATTATTTCAATGTTACCATCGCCTCTAAGGCCAGTTTTTACCTCAGTTTTATTTGCAATATTTTCTGCATTAATTTTGTAAACATATGATTTATCGCCCTCTATCATTACACTTGTGTCAGGTACACTTAAAGAATTTCTCAAATCAAATTTTACTCTTACCTCTAAAAGTGAACCTGAAATTAATTCTAAATTTTCGTTTTTCACTTTTATTCTTGATAACAAACTTCTGGTGTCTGCATTTATTCTGCTTGAAACAAAATCTATTTCACCTGAAAAAGTTTTATCTTTGAAACTAGATAAGGTGACTTCGACTGGAAGACCTTTTTTCATAAATGTAGAGTAACTTTCTGGAATTTTAATATCTGAGTATATTATTGAGTTATCATCAAGTGTAATAATAAATATGTTATTTGAAACAAGAATGTCCTCAGTTAAACCTGTGTAGCCAAGAACTCCACTAAATGGGGCTAAAATGTCCCCACTTTTTAATTTAATTAAAACATCTCCTTTTTTAACAAAACTCTTAAGTTTTAAATCTTCAAAAAGATCATCTTTTTTAATCTTAAAAGTTTTTGATTTTTGAGAAATTGCTGTTCCGTAAGTTTCTATTTGTTCAGAGAATTTTTTTTCAATAACCTCAGTTACAATTATTCCTGGTGGCGGCCTTTTACTAAATTTCTTTTTAAAATGATTGCCAATCATCAATCTTCCAACAATTACAATTGTAATTATTAAAAAAAATACAAATATTATTGAAATTGTTTTCGTAGATCTTTTCATATAAAATTTAAATTAATCCGTATTCGGCCCAGGAGCCGTCATATATACAAGGAAGATATTTATCATTAATTAAAGAATAAGCTAGTGCCAAAACACACGCTGTAACACCAGAACCACATGAAAAAACAATATTTTTTTGTTCTAAATTTTCTAAGCTTGTCTTAAAAATTTTTTTAAGTTCATTATTATTTTTAAAAGTTTTATCAATATTCAGGCAGTCATTAAATGGTATACAAAAAGAGTTTTTTATACATCCGCTTCTAAGACCTTTTCTAGGCTCAGGGATTTTACCTTCAAATCTTTCTCTACTTCGAGCATCAATCAATATGAATTTTTTTTCGTCTATATTTTGATTGATAGCTTGTTTACTCTTAACAAGATCTTTTATCTCAGTACTATTATAATCTGATTTTTTTATATTTAAAATTTCATCAGTTATTTCCCTTTCTTCTTTAAGCCATTTTCCCAAACCACCATTTAAAACATTTATTAATTTTGGATCATGTCCATAATAGATAAAATTAAACCAGCCACGACATGAGCTTATTACATCTGAATTATCATAAATAACTATTTTATCATTTTTTTTAATTCCCATATTTGAAACAATTGCATCCCAACTCATTTGGTCAATTAACATATGTGGTAAAGATGTATCTTTTCTTGAATTTTCATCTATATCAAAAAAAATTGCATTAGGTATATGACGAGATTTATATTCCTCAAATCCACTTCTTTTTGTTTGGGGCATATGCCAAGAACAATCAATAATTTTTACCTCAGTAAGGTTTTTTTCTAACCAATCAGTTTCGACTAAAGACATATTATCTCTTTTCTAAATATTTTTGATGATATTCTTCAGCTGGACAATAATTTTTTAATAAAGAAATTTTTGTAACAACTTTTCCTGATAATCGCTCATTCACTTCGTTCAATACTTTTTCTGCAATTATTTTTTGATTGTCGTTTAGATAAAATATTTCACTTCTATATTGGGTTCCAAAGTCTGGTCCCTGAGAATTTAAAGTTGTAGGGTCATGAATTTGAAAAAAAACTTTTAAAATCTTTTCGTATGTTATAGTCTTTTCATCATATTCTAGCTTTACCACTTCAGCATGATTTGTGTTTCCTGTGCAAACTTCCTTGTACGTCGTGACAGAGCTATTACCCCCACAGTAGCCAACTTCTGTTTTGATTATACCATCTATTTTACTGAATTTAATTTCAGGCCCCCAAAAACATCCAAGTGCTAAGACTGCTATTTCCATTGATTAAGATTTAATTTAATTTACAAATTATTCATATGCTAAGTAAAAATCAATTGGGATTTTTGTACATGTTTTTGTCCATTTGTGCATTTTCATTAATGGATTTAATTGTAAAGTGGTCTGTTGATTATCCTATTGGTCAAGTTTTGTTTTTTAGAGGCTTTTTTGGAATAATTTTTTATTTTTTTATAATCCCTAAAGAAAGATTTCGTAATTTCTATAGAACTCAAAGACCAGGATTACATGCCTTAAGGTGTGGCTCTGGATTAATAGCACTAATCGCAATATTTATTGCTTTAAGACAGCTACCACTAGCAACTGTTGTGAGCATTTCTTTTGCTGCTCCAATATTTACAACCATATTGTCTATTTTCTTACTTAATGAGAAAGTTGGAATTTTTAGATGGTTAGCTGTCATCATAGGCTTTGTTGGAATTCTTATAATTACAGAACCAGGGATCACTGAATTAAATATTTATTATATTTTTCCAATTATATTTTGCTTAGGTCTTTCCTATGTAGCAATAACAATTAGACAACTGTCAACAACTGAACCAGTATGGTTAATATCTTTTTATTTTTCCTTAGCAATTACATTACTAAGTTTTTTAACTATTCCGAAGGGCTGGATTATGCCTACTTTTAATCATTTTATACTTTTATCTTTAATAGGTATTTTTGGTGGCGTCGCAAATTTATGGTTAAGTCAATCATATAAATTTTCAGAAGTCTCTTTAGTAACTCCTCTTAAATATTTAGCTTTAGTTTTCGCAATAATATTTGGGTATTTTATTTGGAATGAAATACCCACAATTAAAACTTTGATAGGTGCTTTATTAGTAATTTTTTCAACACTTATTATTTTTAGAAGAGAAATTTATAAAAAAAAGATTATTACCTCTAGGCCAATTAATGACTAGAGTCCCTAAATACTGGAATAAAGCTAAAAAATACTTATCAAAAAAGGATAAAATTCTCTCAAAATTAATTAAAAGTTATGAAAGTCCATCTGAAACTATTCTAACAACTAGACGCGATATCTTCTATTCATTGTGTAAAAGCATAATAGGACAACAAATTAGTGTTGCCGCAGCAAACTCAGTCTTTTTTAAATTTAAAAAAAAATGTAAAAATAAGATTAATGCAAAAACTGTATCAAATCTTACCTTTTCTCAACTTAAGAGCTGTGGGCTCAGTCGGCAAAAGGTTTTAGGAATTAAAAGTTTAGCCAAACAAACTATCGAAAAAACTTTTAATCCTAAATTAATTTTAAAAATGACTGACGAAGAGGCTATAGATTATCTATCAAATTTAAGACAGATAGGTAGATGGTCTGCCGAAATGATCTTATTATTTACTTACAATAGATCCAACATTTGGCCCATTCAAGATATTGGTTTATTAAGAGCGATTTCTAAAAATTACAAAAAAAAATATTTACCTCCAGAAAAATTTGTAAAGTTATTAAAAAAAAGATTTACTCCTTATTGCTCTGTTGCAACTTGGTATCTATGGAGAAGTATAGACCCTGAGCCTATTCAATACTAAATCCTTCAACAACTTGCATATGTCTTTTTGTTGTTTTTTCTGCCACTGACCAACTATCTTGATATTCCTTAGAAGAATGACACTCCAATGCTTTAGCATAACTTGGAAATTCCCATACAACGGTTCTACTGAAATCATCTCCATTAAAAGTTTCATGTTTTCCACCTCTTACAAGGGGTACACCACCATAACTTTTAATAATTGGTGTTGCTAGCTCCGAATATTTCTTAATATTTTCTTGATTATCTATTTTAAAGTATAAACTTACCCAGTATCCTTTTTTCATATTAATCTATCCACTCTTGATAATTATTTAAATTATCTTGCAAAAATTTAGGTAATCTGTCTAGTGGGTATTTTTCAAGTTTTTTACCATGACCTATTTTTTGGGTCCTTTTATCTAGTGTTAGATCATAGATTGCTATTTTATTTTTAATTATATTTTTGATTTCATTTATAGAGATAGGGTTCACATCAAACTCTCTGTGATGTAAATATGATCTTAGTTTATGTTCTATTTCTTCAGCACTTTTTAGATTTGTAAAATGCCATCCACCATTTTCTATTATTTTGAGGTCTATAAACTTTGTCTGAGAGAATAAAACATCAAATCTATATAAAGAATATTTTCTATCTTTAATGTTTCTCAACCATTGAGGAGACTTTAAATATTTTTTTTTACAAGCTTTAGTCCCAGTCCAATTAAAATTGGGTAATTTAAGATTAAATTTATAATAAAACATTTCCTGTTTAAACATGATTATCTTTTGATTAATCTTACTAATTTCAAACTCTTCTAAGTTTGGTATCTCATCTACATCAGAAATTAAAATCAAGTCTTCTTCATTTGCATCTTCTAATCCATTGAGAATAAAGTTTCTTTGTTCATTTTCTCTTAATATAGAATTAAATATATATTTTCTTGATTTATCGTCTTCATGTTCATCATTCAAAATTTCTTTAATATTGTTTGGTCTTTTATCGTATACTAAATAAATAATCTTATTTTTAAATTTTTCAAACTTTTTAATATCAAATTGAAGCTGTCTCTCATCGCCCTTATGAGTGAAGCTACTCTCAACGATTACAAAATAGTCGACGTATTTATCAAGCATATTAAGCCTTAGATCTAAAACAACGTCTTCGTTGAAATACATGAAACAATCAAATATTTTCATAACTTCTTTTTTAATCTTTTTTAATTTTTTTTATATGATAAAAAAATTTATGGCAGATAAATTAATTATATCATTTGAAGAATATATAAAAATTGTTGAAAAATTAGCCATCGAAATACATAATAATTACCATCCCACAGTGTTAGTTGGAATAATGAGAGGTGCTGCACCAATTATTGACATACTTTCAAGAATTTTAAAACTTCCTATAGCATATATTGTTATCCAAAGTTATTCAGGAAAAGGTATAGAGGACCAACAAGGTCAACTTATGTTTGCAAGAGAAATTAGCTCATTAGCTAAAGAAGAAGATTTTGAAAAAATCCTTTTAATCGATGATTTATCAGATACAGGACTAACACTAAATAAGAGTATTGAATGGTTAAAAGGTTACGAACCAACAAAAAAATTTATTAAAGAAATTAAAACTGCTTGTTTATGGAAAAAAAAGTCATCTTCTTTTGAGCCAGACTTTTGTCCAATCAAATTAGACTCTGATCCTTGGATTGTTCAACCTACAGAGCATTATGAGGAACTTTCTATTGAAGAAATTATAAAAAGAAATTAGTTAACGGAGCTAGAAAACTAGCCCCGTTAAATTTATTTAGCTTACAGCAAAACTCACAACACTAAGTACTGCAATAACCCATATTGCTGGAGAAGTACTTGAAAATTTTCCAGTAAATATTTTTATCAAAGCATATGAGACAAATGCTAAAGCAATTCCGTTACTGATACTATAAGTTAATGGCATAGCAATCATCGCTAAAATTGCTGGAGCTGACTCAGAGATATCATTCCATTCTATGTCTGTTATATTTCTTATAAATAAAACAGAAACAAAGAGTAAAGCCGCACCATCGATTTGTTTAGGCAAACTAGTTGCAAGAGGTGCAAAAAATATACATGCTAAAAACAATATACCTATTACAAGGGAAGTCATACCAGTTTTACCACCAGCTTTAACACCAGCTCCTGACTCAACATAACTAGTAACAGTTGTTGTTCCCATCATAGCACCTGCAACAGTCCCAACACTGTCAGACAACATTGCTTTATTAATGTCTTGAACTTTTCCTTGTTTATCAACTTTACCCGCGACGTTGGCGACAGAAGTTAATGTTCCAGCTGTATCAAAGAAATCTATAAATAATAAAGTAAATATTACTGTAGACATTCCAGCAGTCATGGCAGCGGATAAGTCAAATTCAAAAAGGTATGTCATTGGTGGTGGCGAGCTGGCTAAACCATTAAATTTGGCTAGACCAGTTGCCCAAGCAATAACACTAAAAACTAAAATGCCTATAATGATATTTCCTTTTACATTCATTTTTTCAAGCACAATAATCGCAATAAAAGTTGCACATCCAAGAAGAACTAATGGATCACTTAAATTTCCAAGTTGTACTAGCGTTACAGGATTATCAACTACAACTTCCATAATTTGTAATCCAATAATTGCAAGAAACAATCCAATACCAGCACCTATTCCTAGTTTTAAACTTTTTGGAATTGAGTTAATTAACCAGGCTCTAATAGGAGTAAGCGATATAATTAAAAACAATACTCCTGCAACCAAAACTGCACCAAGAGCTTGTTGTGGCGTATAACCCATGCCAGCACAAACTCCAAAAGCAACAAATGCATTTATACCCATACCTGGTGCTAGTCCAATGGGCCAAGTTTTTCCGTAAAAAGCCATAATAAAACAAGCTAAAGCTGTTGCTAAAATAGTTGCTGTGTACACTGCGCCGAAATCAAAGAAACCTTTTTCAGGACCGGCGAATTCTCCTGATAAGATGAATGGATTTAAAAACATTATATAAGCCATTGTTAAGAACGTAGTTGTTCCAGCAATTACTTCAGTTTTAAAATCTGTTTTATGTTTTTTGTATTCAAAATATTTTTC
>CACEWC010000007.1 GCA_902563075.1 uncultured Pelagibacteraceae bacterium | reverse complement strand
ATTGGAATACTGTTTATAAAATTATCATTGATAACTGATAAAATTTCTCCGTATTTTATTGCAAATTTATTATGGTACCCTGCTTTCGAAAATTTATTTAGCATTATAAGAAGAGCTTTAAATAAAAAGAAAAATTATTTAGCAGATAATTTTCATTTGCATCATTTAATTTTCAAAATTTTTCTTAAAAAAAAATTTTTTAGAAAAAAATATTTATCAAGTTCAGCTACTGGAATTATTATTAATTCTTACTTATTTATGGGTTATTTTATTGGATATATGTCTTATTCAAAAACAAGTATTCAAGTTTTATTAATATTAACTAATATTCTTATTTATATATTTATTTATAATTTATTATTAAAAAGAATTTAATTAATATATATAAATTTTTTATATGCGAAATATAATTGTTGTTACAGGTGGTGCAGGATTTGTAGGCTCAAATCTTATCGAAAAGTTTTTAAAAAAAACAAATTTTAAGATTATAAGTATTGACAATTATAGTTCTGGTAAAATAAATAATCATTTTAAAAATTCTAGAGTTAAATATATTAATTCAGATACTATAAAAATTGCTAAAACTCTTAACTCATATAGAAAAAGAATAAATTCTATTTTCCATTTTGGGGAATTTTCACGTATTTATCAAAGTTTTATTAAAATGGATGAGTGTATAAAGTCTAACTCAATAGGATCACATGCTGTGTTTAATTTTTGTTTATCGAATAAAATAAAGCTCATCTATTCTGCTACATCAGCAAGCATAGGAAATAGAGGCGATGACAAAAATTTATCTCCATATGCATTTACAAAAGCAAAAAATTTAGAAATGTTAGAAAATCTCAAAAATTGGTTTAATTTTAAGTATGAAATTGTCTATTTTTATAATGTATACGGTCCCAAACAAATTTGTGTTGGGGATATGGCCACTGTTATTGGAATAT
This sequence comes from uncultured Pelagibacteraceae bacterium, assembly GCA_902563075.1. Taxonomy (GTDB): domain Bacteria; phylum Pseudomonadota; class Alphaproteobacteria; order Pelagibacterales; family Pelagibacteraceae; genus Pelagibacter. The sequence continues at coordinate 39,697 of CACEWC010000007.1, read as the reverse complement.
TTGAACATCAGTATAAAAATAAAAAACCTTTAACTGTTGTGAGACCTGGATCGCAATCAAGAAGGTTTACACATATTGATGATACAATAGATGCTTGCTTTTATGCATGGAAAAAAAATAAATGTAGACATTATAGTATTTCAAATAAAACCAGTTACTCAATTTTAGAAGTAGCAAAAATGTTTAAAACAAAGATCAAATTTTTACCTTCTAGAAAAGGAGAGAGATTTGCTTCAGCACTGACTAACATGAATTTATCAAATAAAGTCTATAAATTGTTTGGTAAAATAAAACTTAAAGAATATGTGAAAAGCATAACTAAATAACCTTTAATAATTAATATTTTTTCCTAGTTTACAATAAATTTAATTTAGGTATAAACACTTCGCCGGTAATTATTGCGAAAGTGTTATACCCGATCCCATTCCGAACTCGGCAGTCAAGCCTTTCAGCGCCGATGGTACTTTACCTTAAGGTATGGAAGAGTAGGTCGTTGCCGGCATTAGAATTAGACAAAATCTTTATTTATGAAAATTAAAAGTTCATTAAAATCAATTAAGAAACGAGATATGAATTCAAAATTAGTGAGACGTAGAGGAAGAATTTACATAATTAATAAAACAAATCCAAAATTTAAAGCACGTCAAAAATAGTTTTTATGGATAATGAAAACCATAAAAAAACCTGGAATACATTCACCAAATTTGTTTTATGGGGTACAACTGTGGTGATATTGGTGCTTGTTTTAATGGCAATTTTTCTTTTATAATTTGTAATGAATATTGTTTCCGTATCAGAAGATAAAAATCTTGAAAAAAGAATAGCGGTCACTCCGGAAATCGCACAAAAATATTTAAAATTAGGATTTGAATTATTTTTACCAAACAATTATGGGAAACATTTAGGTTTTAATGATGAGGATTACAAAAACTTAGGAGTTAATTTCTCAAATAATGAAAAAGAAATGATTAGTAATTCTAATATCGTTATCCAACTAGGTTTACCGAATGACGAAATACTTTCTTCACTAAAAGAAAATCAATCGTTAATTGGATCCTTAAATGTTTTCTCTAATAAAGATAAATTGGCGGCTCTGAAATTAAAAAAAATTAATTGTTTTTCATTAGAAATGTTACCAAGAATAACAAGAGCGCAATCTATGGATATTCTTTCATCCCAAGCAAATCTTGCTGGCTATAAAGCAGTAGTAGAGGCTTTCCAAGTTTACGAAAAAGCAATTCCAATGATGATGACAGCAGCAGGTACTATTCCAGCTGCAAAAGTATTAGTTGTCGGAGCAGGTGTTGCAGGTTTACAAGCAATTGCAACTGCAAAAAGAATGGGTGCGGTTGTTTATGCAACAGATGTAAGAATGGCTTCAAAAGAGCAAGTCGAGAGTTTAGGCGGAAAGTTTTTAACAGTTGAAGGTGCAGAAAATCTTGAAACTGAGGGTGGTTATGCAAAAGAAGCTTCAGATGATTTTAAGATTAAACAAGAAGAACTTTTATCGGAAACTTTAAAAAAAATTGATATTGTAATTTGTACTGCTCTTATACCAGGCAAAGAGGCACCAAAGATTATTAAAGAAGGTATGTTCAAAAATTTTCAAAGAGGTTCTGTTATATATGATTTGGCAGCTATTCAAGGAGGAAACACTGCATTTACAAAGGTAAATGAGATTGTTGAAAAAAATGGTGTAAAAATATTAGGAGAATCAAATATACTTAATAAATTGCCTGTATCTTCCTCAAATTTATATGCGAAAAATGTATTTAATTTTATTTCGAATTTATATGATAAAGAAAATAAAAAATTGAATATTAATTTAGAGGACGAAATAATTGAAAAAACATTAATTAAATAAAGTTATGGAAATTGATCCCTTTATATTTAGATTAAGCATTTTTATTTTATCAATATTTGTTGGATATTATGTTGTTTGGAGTGTTACACCATCACTTCACACCCCGTTGATGTCTGTGACAAATGCGATATCTTCTGTAATTATTGTAGGAGCAATAATTGCAGCTTTATCAGGAAATGATGGAGAAACTTTTTCTATTTCAAGTATTTATGGATTTTTAGCAATTATTCTTGCTGCAGTAAATATTTTTGGAGGTTTTCTTGTAACCCAAAGAATGTTGGCGATGTATAAAAAAAAGAAAAAGGATAAATAGATTATGTCAGCTAATATTTCAGCGATTCTATATTTAATTTCGGGAGTTTTATTTATTTTAGCATTAAGAGGATTGTCATCTCCAGAAACTTCCAGACAAGGAAATTTATTTGGGATAGTAGGAATGATAATTGCAGTAACAGTGACTTTCCTAACAGTTGGGAATTTTACATCTGGATTTATATATGTTCTTATATTTTTAGCAATCGGTGGAACTATTGGTGCGTTTATAGCATATAGAATTCCAATGACTGCGATGCCAGAGTTAGTTGCTGGATTCCACAGTTTGGTAGGTCTTGCAGCAGTTTTTGTAGCAATTTCAGCTTTTATTAATCCAGAAGCTTTTAATTTAGGTAAACCTGGAAATATCAAACTTGCTAGTTTGATTGAAATGGCGATTGGAGCGGCGGTAGGAGCCATTACTTTTTCAGGTTCTGTTATAGCATTTTTGAAACTTCAAGGAATTATGTCTGGAGCCCCTATAACATTTAAAGGTCAACATTTCTTAAACGCTTTAATATTATTGTCGATTATAATTTTAACTTTCTATCTCTGTAAAAATCAATCTTCAGAATTATTTTGGTTATTGATTGCCGTCTCATTCTTAATTGGATTTCTAATAATTATTCCAATAGGTGGAGCAGACATGCCTGTGGTAATTTCTATGTTAAATTCTTATTCTGGCTGGGCTGCAGCTGGAATTGGTTTTACTTTAGAAAATACCGCTTTGATTATTACGGGTGCGTTAGTTGGATCATCAGGTGCAATTCTCTCCTATATAATGTGTAAAGGAATGAATAGATCTTTTTTTAATGTAATTTTAGGAGGTTTTGGTGCAACAGATCAATCGGGAAATAAACAAACTAAGGAACAGAGACCAGTAAAAAGTGGAAATGCAGATGATGCAGCATTTTTAATGAAAAATGCTTCTTCAGTAATAATTGTTCCAGGATATGGTATGGCTGTAGCGCAAGCGCAACATGCTTTGAGAGAAATGGTTGATACATTAAAAAAGAATGACATAAAGGTTTCATACGCTATACATCCAGTTGCTGGAAGAATGCCAGGTCATATGAATGTTTTACTAGCAGAGGCGAATGTGCCTTATGACGAAGTTTTTGAATTAGAGGAAATCAACAATGATTTTGCTAATGCTGATGTAGCATTTGTAATAGGCGCTAATGATGTTACGAATCCAGTTGCGAAAACTGATCCTCAAAGTCCAATATATGGAATGCCAGTCCTAGATGTAGAAAAATGTAAATCAGTCTTGTTCGTAAAAAGAAGTTTATCACCAGGATATGCAGGAATTGATAATGATTTATTTTATAAAGAAAATACATTAATGCTTTTTGCCGATGCAAAAAAAATGACTGAGGATATTACTAAAAACTTATAGGAATAATTTGAGCACTAAAATTTTTTGTGACATTGCAGATATAAAACAAATAAAAAAATTCAATAGAAGTAATATAGTAAAAGGTTTTACAACTAACCCCAGTTTAATGAGAAAAGCTGGCGCAAAGGATTATAAAAAATACTCTCAACAAATCCTCAAAATTTGTAGAAACAAACCCATATCATTCGAGGTGTTTGGTGATGACCATGAGAGCATGATAAAGCAAGCAATTGAAATAAATAAATGGGGCAAAAATGTTTATGTAAAAATTCCAGTTCTGAATTCAAAAGGCATATTCATGGGAAAGGTGATAAAAGAACTGAATAAAAATAAAATCAAATTAAATATAACAGCAATTTATAGCTCTAAACAAGTTAAGAAAGTTTTAGACAATTTAAAAACTAACACAAAATTAATTGTATCAATCTTTGTTGGACGATTAGCTGACTCAGGTAGAGATCCGATCAATATGATCAAAGAAACGGTAAAGTTAACAAAAAAATATAAAAATATTGAAGTATTATGGGCTAGTACGCGAGAGCCTTACAATTATATTCAAGCAAAAAAATTAGGGTGTGAAATAATTACAGTTCCACCATCAATCATAGAAAAGATAATTAACTTCTCAAAAATTTCAGATAAAAATTTATCAATTGCAACTGTAAAAGGCTTCTTAAAAGATAGTAAATTATCAAAATTTAGTTTTTAAAATTTCTTCAATAAATCCTCAAATTCAACAATATTCATTAATCTTTTGTAGTTATTAAAGAAAAATTTAAATTTCATTTTTTTGAAATCTTGTTGATCAATTTTTAATAGATTAGAATTTTTTCTTTTAAATATTACTCCAATACCCCAATCGGCATTACATGTATAACAATCAAGATCTACTTTAGTTCTACATTCCACAAACGCTTTCCAAACATCTCCATTCCAGTTTGTTGTCATTCTAGGCACCTGTTGCTCCAATAAATTGTTTGGTAAACAGTCATGTATTAAAATAACTCCTTTATGTTCTAAAATTTCAATTGAATTTTTTATATCTTTTTTAACCTGTGAATAGTGATGAAGGCCATCTATAAAAATACAATCAAATTTATTTTTATTACTTAAAAAAAATTCATCACTAGTCATTCTATGAGAACCACCAGAAAATGGATCAACTCCAACTTTATTATTGCATATTACTTTAGAAAATAATTCATCTTTAAAGGTGCCTATCTCTAAGTATTTGGAATAATTTTGTAATTTAATTATTCTATTTACTATCTCAATTCTTGATGGTTTATTTTTGAAATCAAAACCAATATCACCCAAATTTTTTTCTCCAAAAAAAAAGAGATAAATCTTAACTAATCGCAAATAAATTTTATTAATTTTTAAAACAGATAATCTTTTATTTAAATAGTCTATCATTTTATTTATCTTTAATAGTATTAACATATATCTTAAATTAATTTATAATTAAAATTATTATAAAACATTTCCTTAATGGAGAATCTAAGTCAAAAAATAACTGTTCAAATCGTTCTCTATGAAGAAAGTTTTGAATTAATTAAAAAATGTCTGGAAAATCTAAAAGGTCTTAGAATTATAATCATAGATAATAAAAACAATTTAAGATTAAAAAAAAAAATTATTGATGAATTTGAGATTGATCGCTATATCTTAAATAAAAAAAATGCTGGATATAGTAAAGCTCATAATCAAGCGGCAAGCTATGTTAATAGTAAATATCTATTAATATTAAATGCAGATTGCCTGATAGGCAAAAAATCTATTGAAACCCTCATCGAGACTATTGAACAAAATGATAGGTGCGGGTTAGTTTCACCAACAACTTTTGATAACAATAATAATCTATCTTATAATAGTGGCTGTTTTCCAGAAAAAGGTATTAAAGATAAGCCACTTTTAATTGAAGGAGATACATGTGTTGAGACAGTGCTTGGTTCTTCAATGTTGATTTCAAAAAAACTATTCCAAGAATTAGAAGGCTTTGATGAAAATTTCTTTTTATATTTTTCTGATGATGAATTGTGTAAGAGAATTAATAAGAGAAACCTTTCAGTAATTCAATCATTTAAATCCAGGGCTATTCATACTCATGGGATATCAAAAGTTCAAAATATAATAAAAAAAATATTTTTAAGAGAATTTCATTATACTTATGATGAGTTATATTATTATCACAAACAAAAAATTAACGATTATAAAATTAAAAAAAATATCAATAAAAAGCATCTTTACTTTCTAAAGTTTTTTTTAAATTTGATATTTTTTAAAATTCAAAAGTCCGCTTATTATTTAGGGAAATTCCTGGCAATACATAATTTCAAAAAATTGAAATTTTAAAAATATTGGTTGCGGGGGACGGATTTGAACCGTCGACCTTCAGGTTATGAGCCTGACGAGCTACCAGACTGCTCCACCCCGCGGTGTTCTAAATTCTATTCTTGAGTTTATTTAATTTTTTAACTCGTTTAATATTTTCTTGAAGAATCCTTTTCTTTTTTTCAGAGGGTTTTTCGTAAGTATTTTTTAGTTTTATAACTTTAAAAAAACCGTCTCTTTGAAGCTTTCTTTTTAAAACTCTAAGTGCTTGCTCAACATTATTATCTTTGACTTCTATTTTAATAACAACCTCCAAAAAATGTGAGTAATTAACATTTTTATTTTTTTATGTCTATTCATTTAAATCATCCATTTTTAAGTTGTTCAGATTTTAATTGTTTTTCTTTCTCTTTTTTTTCTCTTTTCAATCTTCTTTCAGCTTTTTCAATAGCATCAATCAAATCTTTTTGGGAAAAAAGGTTCAAAGCGACAGGATCCTTCGGATTTAAATTGTTATAGTTCCAATAGCTTTTATTTCTGATAGAGGTTACAGAATTTTTAGTTATTCCAATAAGTTTTGCTATCTGAGAGTCTTTTAAAATACTGTGGTGTTTTAAAAGCCATAAAGCTGAGTCAGGTTTATCTTGTCTTTTTGATAACGGAATATATTTCTTTATCTTTATTTCTGAATTGGATATTTCAATATCAGCACTTTTTATTTGCAAAGGCCTATTCTTATCTTTAGATGATAACTCAATCTCATCTTTCGACAATTGCCCTGAAATTATGGGATTATAAGCTTTGATGCTTTTAGCAACTTCACCATCTGCTATTCCTTGAACTTCAACTTCGTGCATTTTACAAAAATCTGCAATTTGCTTAAAGGTTAATGTTGTATTTTCTACTAACCAAACAGCAGTTGCCATTGGCATTAAGGGTGCATTTGACATTTAATTATTTTTGTTTGTTTGGAAGTTTTGAAATTTTTTATTAAATTTACTAATTCTACCTTTGTCCATAAGTTTTTGCTTTCCACCAGTCCATGCAGAATGAGACTTGGGGTCAATTTCTAATTTTAATATTTCCCCTTCTTTTCCCCAAGTTGATCTTGTTTCAAACTGAGTTCCATCGGTCATTTCAACCTTGATTGGATGATAATTCGGGTGAATTTTTTTTTTCATGTTGAGTTTTATAACAAAAGAATTTTTAAAAACAATTAAAAGTTGCTGAGCTTTTCAAGTAATTTTGAATTAATATGAGAGCTAGATGCAATTATTCTTATATTCTTTTCTGATGAAAGATCAAATTCATTTGTTACTCCGCCGGCTTCTTTTACCAACAAAATTCCTGCTGCAATATCCCAGAGATTAAGATCACATTGAAAATATCCATCATATCTTCCTGATGCAACATATGCTAAATCTAAAGCTGCACAACCTGATTTCCTATAAAGTAATTGTGGCTCTATATCTAATTTTCCACCTGTAGCAAATAAACAGTTATTAATTTCAGTTTTTTTGGAAACTCTAATTCTTTGATTATTAAAAAATGCTCCATTATTTTTTTCCGCAAAAAACATTTCATTTTTAATAGGATCAAACACCAAGCCAGAAATGATTTCGTTATTTGATTTAAGTGCAATTGAAATAGCAAAATGAGGTACTCCATGTAGAAAATTTATAGTTCCATCTATTGGATCAATTATCCAAGTGTTGTTTTTATCTTTATTATACTCAATTCCATTTTCCTCACTCAGAATTGAATAATTTGGTTTAGCCTTTTTCAGCTCCTCAATTATTATTTTTTCAGTTTTTAAATCTGAATTAGTTACAAAATCTGAGGGTCCTTTTTTTGAAACTTGTAGTTTTTCTATTTCTCCAAAATCTTTAATTAATATTTTTGAGGCCTTTTCACTTGCTTTAATCATTATGTTCAAGTTTGGTGAAATTGAGTTCATAAGATTAAATTTTTTTTAAGTACTCCAAGCTTTTCGTATCTATAATAATTTCATCACCAGACTCAATAAATGGGGGCACTTGAATATTTAAACCATTATTTAATGTTGCTGGTTTATAAGACGAGGAGACCGTTTGTCCTTTTAAGGCAGCTTCTGTTGTTTCTATTTTACAAACCACTTGTTTTGGTAAATCTACTGAAATCGGTAAATCATTGTAAAAACTTACAGAAACTTCTAAATTTTCAGTCAACAATTTTCCTTTCTCACCAATTAAATTTTTTTTTATTTCAATTTGCTCAAATGATTTTGGTTCCATAAAAAAATAGTTATTTTCATCTTCATATAGATAGTTATAATTCACTTCATCTAATGATGCTTTTTCAACAGTTTCACTTGATCTAAATCTTTCATTTAATTTAGTATTTTTATTTAAACTTTTCATTTCAACCTGAGCAAATGCACCACCTTTCCCAGGTTTAACATGTTGGGTTTTTAGCACTTGCCACAAATCATTTTTATGCTCTAGCAGCATACCCACTCTAATTTCACCAGCATTTATTTTCATTTTAAAATCTTAATAGCCTCTATTGGTTTAAATTTATCGTTATTCCAAATGTAGCCTGAAATAGCTAAAAAGTTTGCTTTATTCAATAAAAGATTTTTATAATTACTAGAATTAATACCACCGATAGCAACAACAGGAGTTTTTGTGATTTTTTTGACTTTTCTGAGTAAATTAACTGAGGCTCTGTGTTTTATTTTTTTGGTTTTTGAATTATTGAAAGCCCCTAGGGCTATGTAGTCAGCTTTATTTTTTACAGCAATTTTTGATAATTTTACAGAGTTATGACATGTAACACCTATAATCTTGTTGCCAATTAATTTTCTTGCTTTGGTAATATTCATATCTTTTTGACCTAAATGACAACCATCAGCATTTAATTTTTTAGCAATAAAAACATCATCATTAATTAGAAATTTTACATTAAATTTTTTGCAAATTTTCTTAATTTTTCTTCCGATTATTAATTTTTTTTTAAGAGGTTCTTTTTTAAGCCTCAACTGGAAAAAACTAACTTTTTTTTGTTGAAGAACTTCAGTTAATTTTTGATAGAATGACTTATTAATTATGGTTGGTGAAATGAGATAAATAAATTTTTTTTTATTAATTCTCAAGTTCTTTAGACCATTTACCCTTAGCAGCTAATGTATTCATTTTGGCTCTGTGGTTGAAAATTTTTTGAGTTCCTTCAATATTTTTTGTGTCTTGGGACCAAAATTTTAATGCGCTTTGTTGAAGAGCCCGTCCATAAGAGAAACTCATTATAAAGCTGGTATCATTGTATTTATTTATCAAATTTAAATTTTCTGTTGCCTCTATTTCTGATTGACCACCAGATAAAAATGCTATTCCTGGTACCTCTGATGGAACGGAGTCTTTTAAACATTTAAGAGTTAACTTTGCAACCTCTTCGTTTGATATTTTGTTTTTATATTTATTACCAGCTAGAATCATATTTGGCTTTAATATAATTCCTTTCAAATCAACTTTATGCAAGATTAATTCTTCAAAACATTTTTTTATTACTTCAGAGGTCTTTTCATAACATTCTTTTGCTGAATGTTCACCATCCATTAAGACTTCAGGTTCAACAATTGGAACCATATTACATTCTTGAACTAATGCAGAGTATCTAGCTAACGCATGTGCATTAGATTGAATCGAGAGTTTACTTGGATGTTCTTTTGATATGCTGTAAACACCCCTCCATTTTGTAAACTTGGCTCCTAATTTATAATATTCTATTAATCTTTCTCTTAATCCATCTAAACCCTCAGTGACTTTTTCATTTGGTGAACCAGCTAAAACTTTTGCTCCAGTATCAACTTTAATACCTGGGGCACTGCCCATAGCAGAAATTAATTCTGGGATTTTATTTTTTTTTGAGGATATTTGTTTAATTGTCTCATCGTATAAAATTACGCCTCCTATATACTCAGTCATACCAGACGCACTAAACAATATTTCTCTAAATAATAATCGATTTTCAGCTGTTGATTGAACTTTGACAGAATCTAATCTTTTAGTCATAGTTGTAGTACTCTCGTCAGCCGCGAGAATACCCTTTCCATTATTAAGTATTTTTAGTGCAATATTATTTAATTCAGACATATTAATTTAAAGCTTTTATACCAGGTAACTCTTTACCTTCAAGATATTCTAAAAATGCTCCACCGGCAGTTGAAACAAAGTTAAAATTTTCTATTAATTTAATTTTATTGATAAGAGCTATCGTATCTCCACCTCCTACAACTGAGTAAATTGAATTATTTTTATTTGTAATAGCTTTTGCAATATCGTAACTACCATTAGCAAAATTTGGATTTTCAAAATAACCTGCTGGTCCGTTCCAAAGAACAGTTTCACTATTTTCAATAATATTTTTTATCTTATCTAATGTCTTAGGGCCAATATCCAAAATGATATCATCATCTTTTATATTAGTAATTTCTTTGATTTGAGGTTCATCATCTAAATTTTTTCCAATCAAAACATCTTCTGGGAAAATTATTTTACAAGAATAACTTTTTAAAGTTTCAAAAATCTCTTTTATCATTAAATCACAATTTTCCTCTTTAATTGATTTACCTATTTGATTTCCTTTGTATTTAATTATGTTATTAGCCATTCCACCAACAATGATAAGATTATCGAATTTAGATATTAAATTTTTGATTATTCCAATTTTTGTCGAAATTTTTGATCCCCCAATAATACAAGTGATTGGTTTTTTGATTTCTGTTGTAACTTTTTTTAAAGCACTAATTTCTGTTTCCAACTGCAATCCAGCAAAAGAGGGAAGAAATTCAGTTATTTTACTCACAGATGCGTGCGCTCTATGAGAGCAAGAAAAAGCATCGTTAACATATAAATCTGCAAGTTTAGCTAAATGTTGTGCAAAATTAGTGTCATTTTTTTCTTCCTCTTTGTAAAATCTAATATTTTCTAAAAAAACTATTTGATCATTTGGGTTTTCAAACAAATTTTCTTTCTTTAATTTAAAAATATCCTCTTTAACTAATCTAATTTTCTTATTTATTTTTTTTTCCACATTTTCACAAATTGGTTTAAGTGAAAGGTCGGTAATCACCTTACCCTTTGGCCGTCCTACGTGAGAAATTATTATAATCTTTGATTGTTCTTTTATTAAAAAATCTATAATTGGAATAATCTTATCTATTCTTGTTTCGTCGGTAATTAATCCTTTTTTTAATGGAACATTCAAATCCAACCTTAATAAAACTTTTTTTTTATTAAGATTTTTCTGGTCTTTTATACTATTCATTAAGAAATTTTATGAAGGTATTCAGCTATATCACACATCCTATTTGAAAAACCCCACTCATTATCATACCACGCTGAGATTTTTCCCATATTTTTACCAACAACATTTGTTAAACTTGCATCAATAATTGATGACGCAGGATTATGATTGAAATCAATTGAAACAAGTTTTTCTTTTGTGATTTCAATAACCTTATTTTTTTTACTAAAATTTTCAAATGCCGAATTTATTTTTTCAATATTCAAATCTTTTTTTGTACAAAAGACGAGTTCAATTAATGAAACATTCGGGGTTGGTACTCTCATTGCGATACCTTCTAGTTTTCCTTTTAGGGAAGGAATTATTTCTCCTATAGTTTTAGATGCACCAGTAGAAGTTGGTACGATTGATTGACTAGCAGATCTAGCTCTCCTAGGATCTTTATGTGAATTATCTAAAATTCTTTGATCGCTCGTGAATGCATGTATAGTTGTCATAAAACCTTTTTCTATTCCAAAATTTTCATCTAAAACGTGAGCGACTGGTGCCAGGCAATTTGTTGTACAAGATGCAGCAGAAACAATTTTATCCTCTTTTTTTAATTCAGTTTCATTCACCCCAAAGACAATAGTTTTATCTGCATTTTTACATGGAGCTGAGACAATCACTTTTTTCGCTCCATTATTAAGATGCGGTTGTAATTTTTCTTTAGAATTAAATTTTCCAGTACACTCAAACACGTAATCAACACCATATTTTTTCCAATTAATTTTATTTAAATCTATTTCTTGACCAAAAGAAATTTTGTTTTTATTTACAATAAGATTATTTTCATCATAGCTTATATCAGCTTTAAATTTTCCATGAATTGAGTCATATTTTAAAAGAGTTGAGCAAGTTTCAGAATTTGTTCTATTATTAATATGTATAATTTCTATTTCTTTATTTCCCTCGTAAATTGAGCGAAGAATCATTCTTCCTATTCTCCCCATTCCATTAATACCAATTTTTATTTTCATAATTTTTCTTTGATTCTTTTAACAATACTTTCGGAATTTAACTTGAAATGGTCATAAATTTTTTTATATGGTGCGCTCCTTCCAAAATCATTAATTCCAAAATTTAATCCATTTGTGCCAGTATATTTTTTCCAATAACTCGTTTCAGAGGCCTCTATAGATACTACCAATTCAGTTTCGCCTAATATTTTTTTTTTATATTCTTCATTTTGATGATCAAATATTTTTTGACAAGGCATTGATATGATTTTGGAATAAATACCATCTGTGGCTAATTTATGACCCACATCACTTGCTAAACTTGTTTCAGACCCAGTTGCTAAAATTGTTACACTTATATTATCGCCAGTTCTCAAAACTTCATAAGCACCAAAAGACGATTTATTTTTAAGAGAACTTTCAAATCTAACAGGATTGACACCTTGTCTTGTTAGTGAAATTACACTTGGAGTATTTTTACTTTCAAGAGCTAATTCCCAACACTCAAAAGTTTCAATGGTATCTGAAGGTCTAAAAACGTTTAAATTTGGAATAGATCTTAAACTTGTTAATTGTTCTATTGGCTGATGAGTCGGTCCATCTTCACCTAAGCCGATAGAGTCATGAGTAAAAACATATATAACTTGTTGTTTCATCATCGCTGCTAGTCTGATAGATGGTTTACAATAGTCGCTAAATATTAGAAACGTTCCGCCATAAGGAATTAAGCCACTGTGTAATGCTATACCATTCATTATTCCACACATCGCGTGCTCTCTAACTCCATAATGAATATAATTTCCTGAAAAATCACCTGGTTTGATTATTTTATGATCTTTAGTTTTAGTATTATTTGATCCAGCTAAATCAGCTGAACCACCAATTAAGTAAGGAAGTTTTCCTATAATGTTCAAAAATATTTCAGATGATTTCCTTGTAGCAATTGGTTTAGTATTTTTAGTATACTCAACTTTTACTTTTTCAATTAATTTTTTAAATGAATTTAAACTTTTTAAATTTAAAAAGTTTACTTTATTTTTCTGAGCTTTTTGTGAGGCTTTTTCTCCAATTTTCCTCCATTCACTTAATAATTCAGTCGGAATCTTGAATGGCTCATATTTCCATTTTAGTTTTTTTCTAACCAGTTTTATTTCCTCATAACCTAATGGACTTCCATGAGATGAAGCCTTACCCCCTTTGTTTGGAGATCCATAACCGATTGTTGTTTTACATGAAATTGCGATAGGTTTTTTTGATTTTTGTGCTTTTTTTAAAGCTTTAGATATTTCTTTAAAATCATGACCATTAATTTTTAAGAAGTCCCATCCGTAGCTCTTAAATCTTTTTTCGTGATCATCTGAAACAGCTAAGTCAGTAGGACCATCGATTGATATAGAATTGTTATCAAATAATAAAATAAGATTCTTTAATTTTAGATGTCCAGCTAAGCTCAATGACTCGTGACTAATACCTTCCATTAAGCATCCGTCCCCAGCAAGAACATAAGTTTTATGATTGATCTTTTTTTTCCCTAATTGTTTTTTTAAAATTTCTTCTGATATTGCAAATCCAACTGCATTTGAGATTCCTTGTCCTAATGGACCTGTAGTGGTTTCAATACCAGTATTTGGATGATATTCAGGATGTCCAGCGCATATGGACTCCAATTGTCTAAAATTTTTAATATCATTTAAAGAAACACTTTTGTAACCAGTTAAATAAAGAAGAGAGTAAAGTAACATTGATCCATGCCCAGCAGAAAGAACAAATCTATCTCTATTAATCCAGCTAGGATTTTTTGGATTAAATTTTAAAAAGTCCTTAAAAAGTATTGTAGCAACATCTGCCATTCCCATCGGCATTCCAGGGTGACCAGAGTTGGCTTTTTGAACAGCATCAATTGAGAGAAATCTAATACAATTAGCTAATTCTTTATAAAATTTACTCAAATTTATCCTGTCTAGACTTAGAAGATTCTATTTAATAATATAAACATATATATATGAATTCTATTCTTGAAAAAGAAAAAAAGCTTAATATCGCATTAGCGAAACTAAAAAATTTAAACCTAGGGGATCTAGGCATAAAAAAAAATATTGAAATTCTTGGAGAACAAAAAAATCAATTAGAAATTGAAAAATCAGAATTAGAGAAAAAATATAAAACTTTAGTGCACGAGCATGATAATTTATCAAGAAAATTAGAGGAATTAGAAAATAGAGAAAAAATTGAAGAAAAAAAAAGATTAGAATTTTCGGAAAAAATAGATGAATTAAATCAAGAAACCAATACTTTAATGGACGAAATCGATAAATGGCAAACGTAACTATAAAATTTAATGGCAAAGAGTTTTTATTGTCATGTGATGATGGACAAGAAGAACATCTTGAAGAATTATTAATACAAATCAATCAAAAGTTTAACGACTTAAAAAATGACTTAGGAAATATTGGTGAAAATAAACTTTTATTGATTACCGCAGTAAAAGTGATGGATGAATATCATGAAACCAAAAAAAAAGTTGAACAAAAAAAGACAGAACTAAAAGAACTCTCAAATAAGTTTAGAGATTTAAAATCATTAGTCTATGAATACAGAGATAGAAAAGAGGAAGAAATTAAGAATTTGAATAAAAATCACATTGAATTAAAAGATGAAATTGAGCAAAGTCAAAAACATTATGAAAAGTTAATCGACATTGCTACTGATGAAATTTCAAATTTTGTTGAAAAAGCAAATATAGATAAAGTATCTCAATAGAATTTCGTGAATAAATCTCAAATTAGAAAAAAAATCCTGAAAATAAGAAAACAAAAAAAGATTAAAAAATTTCTTTTTAATTTTGAATTAATTTTGAAAATTTTAAAAAAAAAAAGGGTTCTGGGCAAAATAATTGGTGGTTATTACCCATATAATTATGAAATAGATATTTTACAAATCTTAGAAAAATTTGAGAAGAAAAAATTTATTATAACATTACCAAAAATAAGAAAAAATTCACAAATGGACTTCTTTCAATGGTCAACGAATGATCCCTTAGCTATAAATAAATTTGGAATACCAGAACCGATTTCAAAAATGATAAAATATCCAGACGTTTTACTAGTGCCTCTTGTAGCGTTTGACAAAAATTTCAACAGGATTGGTTACGGTGGAGGATTTTATGATAGGTATATAAACAAAATTAGAAAACGAAAAAAATTGCTAACAATTGGATTTGCTTATTCTTTTCAAAAAGTAAAAAAAATACCAACCAGTAATTATGATATTAGATTAGATTTTATTATGACAAACAAATAATTTTTTATGAAAATTCTATTTTTAGGCGATGTTGTCGGGTTATCAGGATGCAAAAAGATAACTAATGATTTATCAGAACAGATACAAAAAAATAATATCGATTTTGTAATTATAAATGCAGAGAATGCTAATGATACTGGTGTTGGATTAACTAAAGAAATTTGTAAAGATTTTTTTGAAAATGGAGTTGATGTTATCACAACAGGAAACCATGTTTGGGATCAAAAAGACATTATGAATTTTATTGAAAAGGAGAATAGATTATTAAGACCCAAAAACTTATTTGAACCTGCTCCTGGTAGAGGATTTGAGATTTATAAAACAAAAAAAAACCATAAAGTTGGAGTTTTAAATTTAATGGGAAATGTTTTTATGAAAAAGTGTGATGATGTTTTTAAAATTTCAAAAGATTTTTTAGAAAAATATAATTTAAAAAAAGATTATGATTTTCTAATTGTCGATTTTCATGGAGAAATAACAAGTGAAAAAAATGCTATTGGTCATTATTTTGATGGAAAAGCAACACTCGTTATTGGAACTCATACTCACATACCTACAAATGATGCAAGAGTTTTAAAAAATGGTACTGCTTACCAAACCGATGCTGGAATGTGTGGAGATTACGATTCAGTAATAGGTATGAATAAAGATAATTCTCTTAATAGATTTATGAAAAAAGACTCTAAAAAACATTTTCCAGCTATTGGAGAGGCTTCTTTGAGTGGAGTTATAGTAAATTGTAATTTAGAAACAGGCTTAGCAGATAGTATCAATAGTTATATATTTGGAGGTGTTTTAAAAAATACTTAATTTTTATGGCAGGACATTCTCATTGGGCAGGTATAAAACACAAAAAAGGAAAAGCTGATAAACAAAGATCGAAAATTTTTTCTAAGCTATCTAAAGAGATTACCGTTGCAGCTAAGTTAGGTGATAAAGATCCAGCTATGAACCCTAGATTACGTTCTGCTGTGCAAGCCGCAAGATCAGCAAATATGCCTAAAGACAATATAGCAAGAGCTATAGACAAGTCCTCAATGAGCAATCAGTCAAATTTTGAAAATTTGAGATATGAAGGTTTTGGTCCTGATAGAGTTGCTGTTATAGTTGAGACTTTAACTGATAATAAAAATAGAACTGCTTCGAATATAAGAACAATTTTTCAAAAATCAGGAGGAAGTTTGGGAACTCAAGGTTCAGCATCACATAATTTTTCTCAATTAGGAGTAATTAAAATTGATAAAAATGAAATTTCGGATGAAGATATATTAGAACTTGCTATTGAGGCTGGTGCAAATGAGTGTAAATCGGATAAAGAATTTCATGAGATACAGTGTTCAATAAATGATATTTACAATGTTAAAAAAGAGCTGGAGAAAAAAATAAGTAATTTTATTTCGACAGGAATAGAGTGGGTGCCTTTAAACGCAGTTGAAATTTCAGAGGAGAAAAAAAAAGAGCTAATTAGTTTTTTTGAAATATTGGAAGATGATGATGATGTGCAAAATATTTATTCAAATGCTAAATTTTTAAACTAGATATAGAATATGCTTATAATTGGTATAGATCCAGGTATTTCGGGTTCAATTTGTTTTTTAAAAGATGGAAGAATTCTTGAAGTAATTGAAATGCCAGTCATGACAGAGGGTAAAAAAAATAAAAAACAAGTTAACGGTGCCCAAATTTATAACGAATTTTTAAAAAGAATTGATAAAAAAGATGATGAAATTAGAGTTGTGATAGAACAAGTTTCTGCAATGCCAGGACAAGGCGTAACTAGTATGTTTAATTTTGGTCAGTCTTTTGGAATTTTAAAAGGGATATGTTCTGCAATGCAATTACCAATGTTTTTCGTAAGACCAGCTAAATGGAAAAAATATTTTAATTTAATTAATTCTCAAAAAGATGCTAGTAGAACAAGAGCAATTGAAATATTTCCTTATTTCTCAACACAACTTTCAAAAAAAAAAGACTCTAACAAAGCTGATGCTATTCTAATTGCGAGTTTTTACTATGAAACTCACCAAAAAGAGGATTAATCTTTGACTTTTGAAGTCAAATTCATGACACATTTAAGTGTGAGAAGACCTTATGGAAGCTGATATTTCATCCCAAGCAGTTGGACTTGCATCAAGCGCTGATTTTTCGCTTATGAACTTATTTATAAGAGCTGATATAATTGTAAAATCAGTCATTATTATTCTAATTGCATGCTCAGTTTATTCATGGGCGGTAATCTTTGAAAAATTTAAATTATTTAAAAAAATCAATCAAAGTTCAGAGGAGTTCGAAACTAAGTTTTGGAATTCAAAATCTGCAGAGTCTTTTTACAATAATCTTCCGGGAAATATAAATGACCCAATGGCACTTATTTTTAAAGACGCTATGCAAAATCTTCTTAAAAGAAGATCTAAAACAGATTTGAATGCTAGAATGACTTCAATGTTAGAAACTGGGATAGAAAAACAAATGTCTAAAATTACAAAGGGATTTACCTTTTTAGCAACTGTTGGATCAACAGCACCCTTTATAGGATTATTTGGGACTGTTTGGGGCATAATGAATTCTTTTCAATCTATTGCAATTTCAAGGAATACAAGTTTAGCAATTGTAGCACCTGGAATTGCAGAAGCTCTTTTTGCTACTGCATTAGGTTTATTGGCAGCTATTCCCGCAGTAATCGCATACAATAAATTTAATAATGACTCTTTGAAATATTCGCAAAAGTTAGAAAACTTTTCTAAAAGATTTTTAACTATTATCTAGAATGGCATTCAAGTTAAATCGTTCATCAAAAGAACCAATGAGTGAAATAAATGTGACACCATTTGTAGATGTAATGTTGGTCCTATTAATTATTTTTATGGTAACAGCACCTTTATTAACAGTAGGAGTTCAGGTTGATTTACCAGAAAGTTCAGCTGACTCGCTTCCGGAAGAGCAAGAGCCTCTTACTTTAACTATAAATTCAAAAGGTGAAATTTTTATTCAAGAGTCAAAAGTTGAATATGAAAAAATCATTGCAAAAGTGTTAGCGGTCTCAAAAAATCGGACCGATACAAGAATTTATGTAAGAGGGGATAAAACTATTAATTACGGTAGAGTCCTTGAAATTATGGGGTTACTTTCAGGTTCAGGATTTACAAAAGTAGCTTTAATTTCAGAACCATACAAAGAAAGGTAATTTTTTTGTGAATAGGAGTATTGTAATTTCATCTGTTTTACACCTATTTGTTATTTTTTTAACGGCAATGAGTCTTCCTTTTTTAGCAAAAAAACCAATTGATCTTCCTCCAATCGTTTCGGTAGAATTAATTCAAATAACTGAAAAAACAAATATTCCATTTGCACCCAAAGCAAAAAAAATAATTGAAAAAGTAAAAGAAAAAGAAAAAAAGTTAGTATCAGAGCAAGCTCCACCCAAAAAAGTTAAGAAAATCAAGCCTGATGCTGTCCCAATGCCAGAGGACAAAGTAAAGAAAGTTGAAAAAATAAAAGAGGATAAACAAAACCCTGAAAAAGTTGACAATGAAGTAAAGCAAGTTTCTGAATTTGAAAAGGAGGAATTATTTGATCCAAATAATATTGCTGCTTTGATTGATAAATCTAAAGAGAGCAAAGCAGAGACTTTAAAGAAAAATCCAGATTTAAGCCAAGACCAAAATAAAAATTTTGAGAATACAGGGCTATCATTAAGTGAGGAAGATGCATTAAAAGCACAAATTTTTGGTTGTTGGAGTATTCCACTTGGACTACCATATAATGAAAATTTACTTGTCAGAATAAAACTTGAATTAAAACCAGATGGGTCAGTAATTAAGTCAGAAATTTTAGATCATGCTAGAATGAATAAGCCAGGACAAGGATTTTATAAAGTGTTAGCAGAAAGTGCTTTAAGAGCTATTAAATTATGTCAGCCTTTAAGAGTTCCTAGCACTGGTTATGAAAGATGGAAAGAATTACAGTTAAATTTTGATGCAAGAGAAATGCTAGAAGGTTAATATAATCTATAAAAAATGAAAAATTTTTTAATAACTTTAATTATAATTTTAATACCAGTAAAATCGTTTGGTTTAATTGAGGTTGATATAACAAGAGGTAATCTAAACCCATTACCTATTGCAGTTTCTCCACTATCTATAGATGAGGAATCAAGAAAAAATTTTCAGAATATTCTTAAAAAGAAAAATATCGGTTCTGAAATATCTTCCATTGTAGAAAATAATTTAAAGGTATCAGGATTATTTAATCCATTGAATAAAGATGCTTTTTTGCAAGAACCAGATATTGCAAATTTAAAACCAAGATTTGAAGATTGGAACTTAATTAAAGCTCAGGCTTTGATCACTGGAAAAGTTAGTTATGTGGAGGAAAAACTAAGAGTAGAATTTAGATTGTGGGATGTGCTTGCAGGTAAAGAAATGATGGCGCTAGCTTTTACAACTGTTCCAAATAATTGGAGACGAGTTGGTCATATAATAACAGATAAAGTATATGAGAGATTAACTGGTGAAAGAGGTTATTTTGACACTAGAATAATTTATGTTGCAGAAGAAGGACCTAAAACTCAAAGGGTAAAAAAATTAGCTATCATGGATCAAGATGGTGCTAATAATAAATTTTTGACATTAGGAAACGAACTTGTTTTAACTCCAAGATTTAATCCAACAAGTCAATTGGTGACTTATCTTTCATACTTTAGAAATTTACCAAGGGTTTATTTATTAGATATTGAAACAGGAACTCAAGAAGTTGTAGGAGATTTTCCTGGTATGACTTTTGCACCAAGATTTTCTCCAGATGGGAAAAAAATAATAATGAGTTTTGCTAAGGATGGTAATTCTGAAATTTACACGATGGATTTAGAAAATAGAATAGTTGAAAAAATAACAAATCATCCATCTATAGATACATCACCTTCTTACTCTCCGGATGGAAAATTTATTTCTTTCAACTCCGACAGAAGTGGTTATCAACAAATTTACGTTATGAAGAGTGATGGAAGTAATGTTAAAAGAATATCTTTCGGAAAAGGAATTTATGGTACTCCAGTTTGGTCTCCAAGAGGTGATCTAATCGCATTTACAAAATTACATAAAGGAAAATTTTATATAGGAGTAATGAGAACTGATGGAAGTGGTGAAAGATTATTAACTGAAAATTTTTATCAAGAAGCTCCATCCTGGTCACCCAATGGAAGAGTTCTGATTTTTTATAGGGAGACAAAAACAGACTCTAAAGGAAAGGGTTTTTCTGCAAAATTATGGTCTATAGATTTAACGGGCTATAATGAGAGACAAGTTCCTACTCCAACTGATGGATCAGACCCATCATGGTCATCTTTATTAAGTAATTAATAATTAATTCGCTTGATTTTTAGCCTTGAAAGATCTAATTAGTTGTGAAAAACTAAGACTAAAGAAATATTGATCAAGGAGTAATAATGAAATTAAGCAAAATTCTAAAAAATGGATTTTTAATAGTAGTTGCGTGTTTAGCACTTTCTGCATGTGCTACATCAAAAAAAACTACAGGGCAGATGCAAGGTGATGTTTACACTGGAACAGATACAGTTGAGTACTTAGCTTCAGGTGTTCCTGATAGAGTATTTTTTGCAACTAATGAGTCAGTTTTAACTACAGCTTCTAGAGAAACTCTTAGAAAGCAAGCTGCATGGTTAAGAAAGAATTCTAAAATTACAATTGTTTTAGAGGGACATGCTGACGAAAGAGGAACAAGAGAATATAACTTAGCATTAGGTGAGAGAAGAGCTAATGCAGCTAAAGATTATTTAATGACTTACGGAATATCTTCTGACAGAATTTCAGTTTTAAGTTATGGTAAAGAAAGACCAGTAGACTCTGGATCTAACCCATTAGCTTGGTCAAAAAATAGAAGATCTGTAACAGTCAAAGCAAATTAAATACTTAATTAATATTAAGACCTCTTAAATTATAATGATTTAAGAGGTCTTTTTTTTGCCATTATTTTAGACATAACCTAATCGAATGAGATACTTTAAAGAATTATTAAAATTCAAAATTTTTTTTTTATTTAATTTTTTAATTTTTTATCCATCTCTTGCTGATAATCATAATATTTACGATACACTCGAGATAATCAAAAAAGATTTGAAAACTCTTGAAAAAGCTGTTTATTCAAATTCAAGTGAATTCAATAATACCAATTCATCTTTATCAAACGTTGATAATAACTCTGAGGATGTACTTACAAGACATTTGTTGAAATTATCTGAAATTGAAAATCAGTTTCAGGAACTTACTAATAAATTTGAAGAAATAAATTTTAAGCTAGATAAGTTATCAAATAGACTTTCTAAAGTTCAATCAGATAATCAACTTAGATTTCAAGATTTAGAAACCGCTTTATCAAATGGTGAAACTATAAATTTGACCTCAAAAAAAAGTTCAAAAACAGATACAGAAATTTTACCAGGCTCATCTCAACCACAAGATTTAGGTTCAATATCTTATAAAGATAATTCTACAAGCGATACAACTCAAAAAATACAATCAGTTGAAACGACTGCAACAATCGTTACTGAGACATTCCAAGCAGAAGAAAAAATTTTACCAGATGTTTCAGCGCCTGAGCAATATGAATTTGCGACAAGTTTCTTAAAAGTTGGAGATTACCCTACTGCTGAAAGAGCATTTAGAGAATTTGTAATTTCTAATCCTGATCATAAATTGGCAGGTAACGCACAATATTGGTATGCTGAAACATTTAGAATAAGACAATTATATACTGATGCTGCTTCAGCTTATTTAGAAGGTTATCAAAAATACCCAAAAGGAGAAAAAGCTCCTATTAATTTATTAAAGCTAGGTGTATCAATGATACAGATTGGAGAAAAAGATCAGGGCTGTAAAATGATAAGTGGTGTTGAAAAACAATACCCAGATGCAAATCAGTCTGTTATTCAAAAAGCAAAGTATGAGTCTCAAAAATTTGAGTGTAAGAAAAAAAATTCCTAAAATATATAGATCTAAAATTTTAAATCAAAAAGTAAATAAAATTTTTAAGAAATTTGAAAAGTCATTCAAAATAGACACTAATTTTATAGTTGCAGTATCTGGAGGGGCAGATAGTTTGGCTTTAGCCTTTTTAACAAAAGTATACTCTTTAAAAAAAAACTTAAATCCAAAGTATTTTATTGTAGATCATAAACTTAGAAAAGAGTCTACTTATGAGGCTTATAAAGTAAAAAGAATTCTTAAATCTTTAAAAATTAATTCTCAAATTCTTACTTGGAAGGGGAAAAAACCTATTAGCAATATTCAATCCTTAGCAAGGAGTAAAAGATATGAGCTTTTATTCTTAAAATGTAAAAAACTTAAAATTAACAACTTAGTCTTAGGTCATCATATAGATGATTTAATTGAAAACTTTTTTTTAAGAATGGCTAGGGGAAGTGGTTTAAAAGGACTTGTATCACTTGGGACAAATACTCAAATTGAAAATATAAATTTAATTAGACCTTTGATAAAATTTGACAAAAAAGAGTTAATTTTTATATCAAAATTTATATTTAATTTTTATGTGGATGATCCAACTAATAAAGATATTAAATTCAATAGAATTAAAATAAGAAACTTAATTAAGGAATTTGAGGATTTTGGCCTTGATAAGAAAAAATTTCAATTAACAATAGAAAATTTAAAAAAGTCTGACCGATCAATAAAGTTTTATATTGAAAAAAATAAAAGAGAAAATTCGATTTTTAACTCCAGAAAAAATGAACTTATATTGAAAGATAATTTTTTTGACAATTCATATGAGGTCATTTTTAGATCCCTATCCGATTTAATTCATTTGGTCGGAAAAAAGCCAAATTTTGTGAGAGGTAAGAAAATAGAGAATATTTTGAGTAAAATTAAAGAGCAGAAAATAAGAAAAGAAACATTGGGAGGATGCGTCATTAAGATGGTAAATCATACTGTGATTTTAACAAAAGAAGGGAAAAAATAGACTTGTTAAATTTATAATAATTCTTATCTTATAGCCATGAATCTTAAAAACTTAGCAATGTGGGCAATTATCGTTTTTTTAACGATTGGTCTCTACAATATGTTTAAAAATCCTCAAGCAAACATAAGAAGTTCTAATGAAGTAATTTTCTCAGAATTTTTGGAGTCTGTAGAACAAGGCGAGGTATTAAAAGTTGAGATACAAGGAAACAACATAAATGGTGTTTATGCAAACGGCAAAAGTTTTAAAACTTATTCACCAAATGATCCTAATTTAATAGAAAAACTTTCAGAGAAGGGTGTGAGTATATCTGCAGCACCTATAGAAGAAAAAATGCCTTCATTATTTGGTGTCCTACTCTCATGGTTTCCAATGTTACTATTAATAGCTGTTTGGATTTTCTTTATGAGACAAATGCAAGGTGGAAAAGGTGGAGCAATGGGCTTTGGAAGATCTAAAGCAAAAATGATGAATGAAATGAAAGGTAAAGTGACCTTTAATGACGTTGCAGGAGTAGAAGAAGCTAAGGAGGAAGTAGAAGAAATTGTAGAGTTTTTAAAAGATCCAAAAAAATTTAGTAGACTGGGTGGAAAAATACCTAGAGGTGCACTTCTTGTTGGTCCTCCAGGAACAGGAAAAACTTTATTAGCTAGAGCAATTGCTGGTGAAGCAGGTGTTCCTTTCTTTACAATCTCTGGATCAGATTTCGTAGAAATGTTCGTTGGTGTTGGAGCATCAAGAGTGAGAGATATGTTCGAACAAGGAAAAAAAAATTCGCCTTGTATAATATTTATTGATGAAATTGATGCCGTTGGAAGAAGTCGAGGCGCAGGTCTAGGTGGAGGTAACGATGAAAGGGAACAAACCCTTAATCAGCTTCTTGTAGAGATGGATGGTTTTGACACTAATGAGGGTGTTATTATAATTGCAGCAACAAACAGGCCAGATGTTCTTGATCCTGCATTATTAAGACCTGGTAGATTTGATAGACAGGTTGTAGTTTCTAACCCAGATATAATTGGAAGGGAAAAAATCCTTAAAGTACACGTTAAAAAGATCAAGATGGCTCCAGATGTAAATTTGAGAACTATAGCAAGAGGAACTCCTGGATTTTCAGGCGCTGATCTTGCTAATTTAGTTAATGAGTCTGCATTGTTAGCGGCTAGAAAAAATAAAAGAATTGTTACTTTAAATGAATTTGAAGAAGCAAAGGATAAAGTAATGATGGGAGCTGAAAGACGATCAATGGTTATGACTGAAGATGAAAAGAAATTAACAGCATATCATGAAGGTGGACATGCTTTGGTTTCTTTTAATATGCCTAGTTACGATCCAATACATAAAGCAACAATTATACCAAGAGGTCGAGCTTTAGGAATGGTAATGAATTTACCTGAAAGAGACAAACATGGTCATTCAATAAAATACTTAAAAGCAAGATTAGCAGTCTGTTTTGGTGGAAGAGTGGCAGAAGAAGTAATTTTTGGAAAAGATAATATCTCAACGGGCGCAGGTGGTGGAAGCGGTTCAGATATAAATCAAGCAACTCAGCTTGCAAGAGCCATGGTCACAAAATACGGTATGAGTGAAGAAATGGGTCCAGTTGAGTATGGTGAAAATCAAGAAGAAGTTTTCTTAGGAAGATCTGTAACTCAAACACAATCAGTTTCTGAGGAAGTGGCTCAAAAAATAGATAAAGAAATCAGAAAATTAGTTGATGAGGGCTATAACAAAGCTAAAGAAATATTAACCGAAAAAATTGATGATTTACACAAAATCGCAAAAGCTCTGATGACATATGAAACATTAACAGGTGAAGAAATCGAAAATATAATTACTAAAAACATATACCCCGCTGATAAACAGGATCTAAAAGTTGACGATGATAAGAGCTCTGCTTTAGGTGCAATGGGACTTAAACCTAAAATTGTTCATTAATCTTAATGTCTAGATATTACACAAGATTGTGTAATCTCTACTATGGGAATAGCTCAAAAAAACTAGTCAATAGAAATAAAACTATACCACTTAACGGAAGCAAAGAAATTTCATTTGATCAAATAGAGATAATAACAAGAAATTCAAAAAAAAAGATATTTGTTAATCAAATAAAATATTTGCCTAAATTAATTAGGAAAAAAATTAATTCTGATTTAAAAAAAATTAAATCAAAAAAAAAAAATTTTTCAAATCTAAATTTTAAAAAGATACCTAATATAATGGGTGTCTTAAATTTGACACCTGATAGCTTTTCAGACGGTGGAAAATTTAATTCAAAAAAAAAAGGAATTGATCATGCAATTAGTTTACTAAACTATGGTGCAAATTTGATTGATATTGGTGGTGAGTCGACACGCCCTGGATCAAAAGGAATTAGAGAAAATTTAGAATGGCAAAGAATAGAGAAAATTTTAAAATCATTAATTAAGAAAAAAATATCAATTTCTTTAGATACCAGAAAGTCCAAAATTATGAGTAAAGGAATAAATTTGGGAGTAAAATTAATAAATGATGTCTCAGGATTAGAATTTGACTCTCAAACTTTAAATATATTAAAAAAATATAAAATACCATTTGTAATTCAGCATTCACAAGGAAGTCCTGAAAATATGCAAAAAAATCCTAGTTATAAAAATGAATTACTAGATATATACGATTTTTTTGAAAAAAAAATAAAACTTCTAAGATTGAAGGGTATTAAGCATAATAAAATTATTCTAGATCCTGGTATAGGTTTTGGAAAAAATTTGAAACATAATATGAGTTTGATACGCAATATTTCTATTTTTCATTCTCTTGGTTTTCCTATACTTGTAGGTAACTCAAGAAAAAGATTTATTAAGGATATATCTGGAAAAAATGATAGTAAATTCAGAAATGGGGGAACAATAGCATCATCAATATATCTTATGATGCAAGGTGTTCAAATTTTAAGAATTCATGATGTTAATGAAACAATACAAGGCTTAAAGATCTTTAAAAATATAATAAATAATTAATGACAAAAAAATATTTTGGTACTGATGGTATTAGGGGAGCTATTAATAGTGAAAATATTAATGGAGATATGTTTTTTAAGTTTGGCTTAGCAAGTGGAACATATTTTAAATCTCAAAAAAAAAGAAAACAAACTGCAATAATAGCAAAAGATACTAGATTATCTGGATACACTTTAGAACCAGCACTTGTATCAGGATTGGCATCAGCAGGTATGCATGTATATACTTTAGGACCTTTACCCACAAATGGTTTAGCGATGCTCACAAAAGCCATGAGGGCAAATATGGGAATAATGATTACAGCTTCCCATAATCCTCATAATGATAATGGATTAAAATTATTTGGACCTGATGGTATGAAACTATCAGATAAAATAGAAAAAAAAATTGAAAGTTTAATAGATAAAAAGATTATCAAAAATCTCTCTAAGCCAGAAAAATTAGGTAGAGTAAAAAGATTAGAAACAGGTACAAATGATTACATCAAAATATTAAAAAAAAATTTTACCAAAGAATTCAATTTAAGAGGACTTAGAATTGTAATTGATTGCGCAAATGGAGCGGGGTACAAAGCTGGACCAGAATTATTAAAATCTTTGGGAGCTAAAGTGATTGCAATAGGAGTTAATCCTAATGGATTAAATATTAACAAAAATTGTGGTTCCACATTTCCTGAAAAAATAAAATTTGCAGTTAAAAAGTATAAGGCTCATATGGGTATTTCACTAGATGGTGATGCAGATAGGATAATTATGTGTGACGAAAAAAGTAATATTATAGATGGTGACCAAATTATTGCTGCATTAGCAACAAGGTGGAAAAATAAAAAAATGTTAAAAGGTGGAGTTGTTGGAACATTAATGTCCAATTATGGCCTTGAAAAGTATTTCAAAAAAAAAAGAATAAAATTTATACGTGCTAATGTTGGTGATAGATACGTAAAAGAGGCAATGCAAAAAAATAAGTTTAATTTAGGTGGAGAACAATCAGGACATATTATTCTAGGGAAATTTGCAACTACAGGAGATGGTCTACTTGTAGCTCTGGAGTCCTTATTTGCTCTTAGAAAAGGAAAAAGAGCTAGTGAATTTTTTGAAAAATTTGAGAAAACGCCACAATTACTTAAAAACATTGAGGTAAAAAATAAAGATATAATCAATAAACCTGAAGTTAAGAAATCTATTAAGTTAGCTTCGAAATTAATAAAAGGTAGTGGCAGAATTCTTGTAAGAAAATCGGGAACAGAGTCAAAAATAAGAATTATGGGAGAAAGTGAAAATAAAAGACTTCTTGTAAAATGTGTTAATATAATTTTGAAAAAAATTAGATAATTTGAAAA
The DNA here is from genome assembly GCA_902563075.1 of uncultured Pelagibacteraceae bacterium. Classification (GTDB taxonomy): domain Bacteria; phylum Pseudomonadota; class Alphaproteobacteria; order Pelagibacterales; family Pelagibacteraceae; genus Pelagibacter. The sequence goes on along the minus strand of CACEWC010000007.1, from coordinate 11,877 downwards.
TAAAATCAAAAATTTTAATCATAGCAGGATCTGACTCATCTGGTGGTGCAGGCATTCAAGCAGATATTAAAACTGCTACTAGTCTAGGTGTGTATTCTATGACAGCAGTAACTGCAGTCACAGTACAAAATACGAAAAGTGTGAAATTAGTAATACCTGTTCCACCAAATGAAATTTATAATCAAATAATTCATACTATTAAAGATATAAGGCCCAATGCTATAAAAATTGGAATGCTTCATTCTACAAAAGTAATTGACAAGGTATTAAGATCATTGAATGAAATGAAACTTAAAAAGATTATCTTAGATCCAGTGATGATTGCCAAAGGTGGCTCTAAACTTATTACTGACTCAGCTGTACAATTGATGAAAAAAAAATTAATTAATAAAGTAACTTTAATTACGCCTAATGTCCCTGAAGCTGAAATCTTAACTGGTCTCAAAATAAAGAATCAAAATGATATGATTCTTGCTGCAAATGAATTCATTAAACTGGGTGTGCCAAATGTATTAATAAAAGGAGGTCATTTAAAATCTAAAAAGGTACATGATATATTTGTTAACAAAAAAGAGATTAAAGTATTTTCAAATAGAAGATTAAATACTAAAAATACTCATGGTACAGGCTGTACACTATCAACTGCAATTACTTCTTTTTTTTCATGTGGAAAAACTCTAAAGAGATCTTGTGAGTTAGGAGTTAAATATGTAAATTCTGCAATATTAACAAACCCTAAAATTGGTATAGGACATGGTCCGATAAATCATTTAAATTCAATTGAGTTAAAAAAAATATACAAATAATGAAAAATGTTGCAGTAGTTGGTTCGCAGTGGGGAGATGAAGGAAAAGGAAAAATTGTAGATTGGCTATCAGAACAAGCTGATGTTGTAATAAGATTTCAAGGCGGTCATAATGCTGGGCATACCTTAGTTATAGATGGAGTAACTTACAAACTTAGATTGCTTCCTTCAGGAATAGTTAGAAAAAATAAAGTTTCAATTATCGGAAATGGTGTTGTTGTTGACCCTTGGGCATTATTGGATGAAATTAAAGAAATTGGAGAAAAAGGTGTGAATGTAAATTCAGAAAATTTCATGATTTCTGAGGCTGCAAATCTAATTTTACCATTTCACCGAGAAATGGATGAAATAAGAGAAGATGCAGCAGGTAAAAGTAAAATTGGAACCACCAGGAGAGGTATTGGACCTGCTTATGAGGATAAAGTTGGAAGACGTTCGATTAGAGTAATGGATCTTAGATCAGAAAAAAATTTGAACCAACGACTAGAAACAGTTTTACTGCATCATAACGCTATTAGAAAAGGTTTGGGTAAAAAGATATTTGAGAAAAATCAGCTTAAAGATGATCTTTTAAAAATCGCTCCTGAAATTCTAAAATTTTCAGCACCAGTATGGCTTAAGATTGATCAATTTAAGAAACAAAAGAAGAAAATATTATTTGAGGGTGCACAAGGAATTCTATTAGATGTTGACCATGGAACATATCCTTTTGTAACTTCTTCCAATACTGTGGCCTCAAGTGCTGCAACAGGAACCGGTTGTGGGCCCAACTCAATTAATTACGTATTAGGAATAACCAAAGCTTATACGACTAGAGTAGGTGAGGGACCTTTTCCAACAGAGTTGATAGATAAAATAGGTGAGTTATTAGGTACAAGAGGCAAAGAATTTGGAACTGTTACAAGTCGAAAGAGAAGATGTGGATGGTTTGATGGTGTTTTGGTGAGACAGACAATAAAAATTTCTGGAATTGATGGTATTGCCCTAACAAAACTTGATGTTTTGGATGAACTAGATGAAATTAAGATATGTGTAGAATATGATCTTAATGGAAAAAAAATAGACTATCTTCCAGCAGCAGTTGAAGATCAACTTAAAATCAAACCTATATATAAGACATTTGATGGATGGAAAACTTCAACGAACGGGGTAAAAAATATTAACGATCTACCAGAGAATGCAAAAAAATATATATTTGCAATTGAAGATTTTATTGGAGCAAAAATATCAAGTATATCAACTAGTCCTGAACGGGATGATACAATCTTAGTTGAAAATCCTTTTGAGATTTAATTTACAGGTAAAAGATTTTTTGATTTAGCAAGTAAAAGCATTTGTCTTTGTAATTTCTCAAATGCTTTATTTTCAATTTGCCTTACTCTCTCACGACTAATCTTATATTTTTTACTTAAATCTTCTAAAGTAGTCGGATCATCATTCAATCTTCTTGAATATAAGATTTCTTTTTCTCTGTCATTCAAAACTTTAATTGAGTCTTTTAATAAATCTTTTCTTTGTTTCATTTCTTCTTGATGAGCAAACTTAAGATCGTGATCTAATTCTTTGTCTACTAACCAATCTTGCCATTCGTCACCATCCTCACCGACTTGAGCGTTAAGAGAAAATTCTTTTCCAGATAGCCTTCGATTCATCGAGACAACTTCTTCTTTACTCACATCTAATTTTTCAGCGATTTCGTTCACGTGCTCATTTCTTAAATCACCCTCAGCCTGAGGTGCAATTTGATTTTTTAATTTTTTAAGATTAAAAAATAATTTTTTTTGTGCAGTAGTTGTACCAATTTTTACTAAGCTCCAAGATTTTAAGATATATTCTTGTATAGAAGCTTTTATCCACCACATCGCATAAGTTGCTAATCTAAAACCTTTTTCTGGCTCAAATTTTTTAACAGCTTGCATCAGTCCAATATTCCCCTCAGAGATCATTTCGTTAATTGGTAGTCCATAACCTTTATAACCCATCGCAATTTTCGCAACCAACCTCAAATGGCTTGTTACAAGTTTTTCCGCTGACTTAATGTTTCCTGTCGTTTTCCAATTTTTAGCGAGCATGTACTCCTCTTCTGCATCAAGCATCGGAAATTTTTTTATTTGCTCGAGATATGCAGACAGTCCACCTTCATTACTTAAAATGGGTAAATTGTTATTCATAGTTGTGCTCATAGACAGTTTATCTAATTAATATTAAGAATTTTTCAATGTTTTATTTACCTATATTTCTGAGTGTTTTTACTATTATTTGAAGTTCATTTGGTAAAATTGAATTAAAAATCATCTGCTTATTTTTTTTTGGATGTATAAAGCCTAATGTTTTAGCGTGCAGAAATTGTCTGTTTAATTTTGTTAAAATTTTTTCTAATGATGGTTCAATATCTTTTAGTTTTTTAAACTTTTTTTTATACTTATCATCACCAACTATACTATTACCCAAATAATTCATGTGAACTCTTATTTGATGAGTCCGGCCTGTTTCTAATTTACACTCTAATAAACTAAAAGTTGGTATATTTTTATTTTCAAAAATTTCTAAAGTTTTGTAATTTGTAATTGCTATTTTTCCTTTACTGTTACTAACCTCCATCATTTGTCTATTTTTTGAGCTTCTTGTAATTAAGGTTTCTATTTTACCTTTAGATGGTCTAATCTTACCCCAGATTAATAATTGGTAAACTCTTTGGATTGTATGTTTATTAAACTGATTAGAGAGGTGTTCGTGAGTTTGATTATTTTTTGCAATAACAATCAATCCAGATGTATTTTTATCAATTCTATGTACTATTCCAGGCCTTAGTTCACCTCCAATATTAGAAAAAGAATTTTTACTATAATTCATAAGCGCATTTACGATTGTGTTATCAAAATTACCTGCACCAGGATGTATTACTATTCCAGACGGTTTGTTTAAAACAATTAAATCTTTATCCTCAAATATAATATCTAAATTAAACTCATAAGGTTTTAAGGAAGCTTTTTTTGGTTCAGGTACGACTAATTTTATTTTATCATTAAAAAAAATTTTTTTCGATGGATCAGTTATTACCTTATTATTTATTCTCAACTTATTATCTAGAATAAGATTTTTTATTCTTGTTCGGCTGATAATATCCTCTCTCTTTTTAATGAAAATATCAACACGGAGTTCATTTTCGGTCTTATCAACTGTCAAATTTATTTTTTTTTCCATAAAATGATATATTAATATGATATGCGCTTGTAGCTCAACTGGATAGAGCGCCTGACTTCGGATCAGGAGGTTCTGGGTTCGACTCCTAGCAGGCGCACCAATTATTCACCCATATTTATTAACGTCCCTTTTATTCTCGCTCTTAAAAAAGATAGATAAAACAGCCCTATTCCAAAAATTAAATAAACTAAATTTAATAAATAAGCTTGTTTTATATTTTCATAATCTACAAGACCATTTATTAAAATATTTCTGGTTTCATCAAAAATGTAAACTAATGGTAAGCCTTTTGCAATTACTTGGAAAAATTCAGGAAGTATTTCTATTGGATAGTAGATACAGCCTAATGGAGCAAGTAAAAATAATGATGACCAAGCTATATTTTCAAAGGATGGTCCGTATCTCATTAAACCTGAGCTCACAAATAAACCTAGTGTAATCCCAAATATGTATAAACTTAAAAATAATATAAAGAGTGGAAAACCTAATTTTAAAATTGAAACTCCAAACAATGGAGAAGTTAAAATAATTGCGGGCACTAGACCAATTAATGTCCTTATTAAAGCAGTAAAAATTAATGATATAATTATTTCTTTAAGCTTCAAAGGTGCAATAAATAAATTCGTAAAATTTCTACTCCAGATTTCCTCTAAAAAAAGCATATTAAAACTTATGCTAGATCTAAAAAGAATGTCGTAAAGAATTGCGCATGTAAGAATTATTCCAAGTGTATTATTGTAATAATCACTATAAATTGAAAAAAATTTAGAAATAAATCCCCAAAGAATAATTTGTATTGTTGGCCAATAAATTAAATCCAAAACTCTTGGTAAAGAACTTTTGATGAGATAAAAATGTCTCAAAAAAAGTCCATACATTTTATTTAGATTCATATTAAATCTCTTGTAAGTTTTAAAAAAACTTCCTCCATATTTCTCCTTCCATGTTTTTTAATTAATTCACCAGGAGTTCCTTGATCAATAATAGATCCTTTATTCATCATTAAAACTGAGGAACATAACCTCTCAACTTCTGCCATGTTATGCGAAGCAAGCAGAATAGAAGTTTTTCTTTCTTTTTGGTATTCTTCTAAAAAACTTCTAACAAAATCTCCTGTTTCAGGATCTAGAGATGCAGTTGGTTCATCAAGAAGAAGAACTGATGGATCATTAATTATAGATTTAGCTAGACTGACTCTATTTTTTTGACCAGAGGAAAGTTCACCTGTTATTTTATTAATAAATTCATTAAGCCTTAATTTTTCACTAAGATAATCAATTTTAATTGCAAGTTCTTTTACATCATAAAGTCTTCCATAAACTTCAAGATTTTGCTTTACAGTTAATTTTTTTGGTAACTCAATGTATGGTGAAATAAAATTTAATTTGTTTAATAATTCAACTCTTTGTTTTTCAATTTCAATACCATCTATAAGAACCTTCCCTTTAGTAGGCTTTAGTAAACCAAGAATCATACCTATTGTTGTAGTTTTACCACATCCGTTAGGTCCCAGAATTCCAATGATTTCATTTTCATTTACTTTAAAAGAAATATTTCGAACAGCTTCTTTTGTGTTATAAGTTTTTGATAAATTAATTATTTCAAGAGGAATAGTCATCAAAATTTTGAAGCCTTTAATAATCTATCGTTAATAGTTTTGCCGATCCCAATATTTGGGATTTTGTCAACAGCTATAGATTTGTAATTATCTTTTTTTATCTTTCTTAAAATAGTGTAGAGATTTTTTGCAGCTTCTTTTAAATCGCCCTTTTTTGATAAAAAATAATAGTTCGTTTTGTTAATCTTCTTTTTCTTAATTAGTAAAAAAGCCTCATCTTTTTTTATTTTTTTAACATTAAGTCTGATTGGGATTCCAGGTGAATAATGAATTCTTAATTGTCCAGGAGCTGAAATCTTGGAAGGATTTATGTTAATTGAAATTTTTTTCTTTAATATTTTTTGTATAGTTCCAACTTCTAAACCACCTAATCTTAAAATTTTTGGTTTTTTTCTGAGATCAACAATTGTAGACTCAACCCCAACCGAAGATCTTCCACCTTCAAGTATATACTTAATTTTTTTTCCAAAATCGTCTTTTACATCCGAAGAAGTTACCGCACTAACTCTTGAAGAAATATTTGCACTAGGTGCTGCGACAGGGAATTTCAAATGTTTCAACAGAATTCTTGCTACTGGATGTTTAGGAAATCTCACAGCAAGAGTATTTTGTTTATTAGTTGCAACTTTCGAAATTTTTGATTTTTTTTTTTGATTTAAGATAAATGTTATTGGCCCAGGACAAAATCTTTTATATAATTTTAAAAAATCACCATTTAGATCACAATCATCTTTTAATTTTTTTAAATCATAATAATGAATAATCAGAGGGTTATTCATTGGTCTTTTTTTTAATCTAAATATTTTTTTACACGCTGTATCAGAATATGCATTGCCAGCTATTCCATAAACAGTTTCGGTTGGTATAGCAATACACTCTCTTTTATTTAAGAGATTCCTCGCTTTTTTAATATTTACAAGATTAATTTTCATGTATTATTTGAGAGTATTATATGAAAGATAAAAATTTACCAAATGATTATAATTCATTATCTCTTGAAGAATTAACCACTGAGGCAAATAAGATGATTGAAGAATTGGAAAATCAAAAGGATTTAGGAAACTCTTTAGAAAAGTATCAAGATTTAATTAAACTCAATAATATAATTGAGAAAAAATTTCAAAAGAATACCAAAGAAATAAATGAGAAAACAAAAGAAAAGATATCAAAGATTAATAAAAAAAATAATGCAAAGAAAATTAAATAAAATTGCAAAAGATACAAATTTGTTTTTAAGAAGATTTATTGCCAAACAAAAAAAATCAAATTTAATAGTTGCAATGAAATACGGTCTTTTTTCTGGAGGAAAAAAAATAAGATCCAAAATTTTAATTGATGTTGGGTTTCTATTTAAGTTAGATTATAAAACTCTTATTGTTATTGGTGCTGCGGTTGAATGTATTCATGCGTATTCTTTAATACATGATGATTTACCATGTATGGATGATGACTCTATAAGAAGAGGCAAACCATCAGCACATATTAAATTTGGAGAGGCCACTGCTGTTTTAGCTGGAAATTCACTTTTAACAATGGCTTTTGAAATTTTAAGTCATAAAAACTTAAGAATTAATAAAAAAATTAAGATTGATTTAATTAATAAAATTTCTGAAAGCTCAGGACATCTTGGAATAGCAGGAGGTCAATATTTAGATTTAAATTATGAACGTAAGAAAATTTCAAAAAAAAAGATTGAAGAGATGGAAATTAAAAAAACTGGAAAACTTTTTAGTTTTTGTTGTGCAGCACCATTAATAATTAAGAAAAAAAACAAAAGTGATATTAAGAAATTTGAAAATATTGGTGCTGATATAGGTTTGTTATTCCAGGTCGCTGATGATTTGATTGATTATAAAGGAAGTTTGCTTGTTGCAGGAAAAAAAACTGGTAAGGATAAAAAAAAAGGAAAAGCAACTCTAATTAGTTTACTAGGATACAAAAATACTATTAAATATGCTAATAATTTAATCTTAAGAATAAAAAGTAAATTAAAAAAATATGGATCTAAATCAAGAAATTTGTCAGAGACATTAAATTATATTTTGAATAGAAACAAATGAAAAAAAAATACGAATTGTTAGATGAAATTAATTTTCCATCAGATTTAAAAAAATTACCTGAATCAAAATTACAAAAAGTTGCTGATGAATTAAGAGAGGAAATGATTGATGCTGTCTCGGTGACAGGTGGGCATCTTGGGGCAAGTCTTGGAGTTGTAGAATTAACTGTTGCTTTACATTATATTTTTAATACACCCAATGATAAGTTAATCTGGGATGTGGGTCATCAGTGCTATCCACATAAAATTTTAACTGGCAGAAAAGATAAAATAAGAACTCTTAGACAAGGAAATGGTCTTTCTGGTTTTACAAAAAGATCAGAGAGTGAATATGATCCTTTTGGTGCTGCACACAGCTCAACATCAATTTCATCAGCTCTAGGTATAGCAGAAGCAAACAAACTGTCTAATAAATCAGACAATGTAATTGCAGTAATTGGTGATGGGGCAATCAGTGCAGGAATGGCTTATGAAGCTATGAATAATGCTGGTGCTTCAAAAACTAAGATGATCGTAATTCTTAATGATAATGATATGTCAATTGCTAGACCAGTTGGAGCAATGAGCACTTATTTAGCAAAAATTTTTTCAGGAAAGATTTATTTTAGTCTTAGAGAGACTATTAAATTAATTATGTCAGCTTTTTCAAAAAGATTTAGTGCTAAGGCTGGTAAAGCAGAAGATTTACTAAGATCAGCTGTGACAGGTGGAACTTTGTTCAGTTCACTCGGATTTTATTACATTGGCCCAATAGATGGTCATGATTTAAATTCATTAGTTCCAATTTTAAAAAATGCTAGAGACTCTAAGCATGAAGGACCAATTTTAATTCACATTAAATCAAAAAAAGGAAAAGGTTATACTTTCGCAGAGGAAGCAAAGGACAATTATCATGGAGTATCAAAATTTAATGTTAAAACTGGTGAACAATTTAAGAGTGTAAGTAAATTACCATCATATACAAAAGTTTTCGCAAACACCTTAATTCAACATGCTAAAAAGGACAGTAAAATTGTAGCTATTACAGCTGCAATGCCTGATGGCACCGGTCTTGATATTTTTCGTAAAGAATTTCCAGATAGGACTTTTGACGTTGGAATTGCGGAGCAACATGCAGTCACATTTGCTGCAGGTTTAGCTACTGAAAACTTTAAACCCTATGCAGCTATATATTCCACTTTTCTTCAAAGAGCTTATGATCAAGTAGTTCATGACGTAGCAATTCAAAGTTTACCAGTTAGATTCGCAATAGATAGAGCGGGACTTGTTGGGGCTGATGGACCAACACATGCTGGAAGTTTTGATACAACATATTTAACCACTTTACCAAATTTTATTGTCATGGCAGCAAGTGATGAAGCTGAACTTGTAAGAATGATAAATACCTCAACCGAGATTAATGATAGACCTTGCGCATTTAGGTATCCAAGAGGAACAGGATTAGGTTCAACTCTACCTTCAATAAATGAAAAAATTGAGATAGGGAAATCAAAAATTATCAAAGAGGGAAAAAAATTAGCGATCCTAAATTTTGGAGCAAGATTGAATGAGACTTTAAAGGCTGAAGAAAATTTATCAAAAAAAGGTGTACCAATTACAGTTGTTGATGCAAGATTTGCGAAACCTTTAGATGAAAATCTCATTTGGCAATTAGCTACAACTCATGAAGCAATCATGACAATAGAAGAGGGTTCAATTGGTGGTTTTGGATCTCATGTGGTGAATTTTTTGACAAAAAAAGGTTTAATGGACTCTAATTTAAAATTTAGATCGTTAACATTACCAGATATTTTTATTGATCAAGATACTCCGGATAGAATGTATAAAGTGGCAAATCTTGACTCAGTTTCAATAGAGCAAAAAGTTTTAGATTTACTAAATTCTAATATAGTTTTGAAAAAACAAAATTAACTACACTGAGCTTTGTGTAGAAGATAATGATCTAATAAAACACAAGATAACATTGCTTCACCCACAGGCACAGCTCTTATACCCACACATGGATCATGTCTACCTTTTACTGATATACTTGTATTCTTTCCAAATTTATTGATTGTTTTTCTACTTTTTAAAATTGAAGAAGTTGGCTTTACAGCAAAAGAGACAATTATCTCTTGACCTGAAGAAATGCCTCCCAGAATCCCTCCAGCGTTATTAGATTTAAATTTTGTTTTTTTTCTATTTTGAGAAATTTCATCTGAATTTTCTTCACCTGACAATTGTGCTGAGTTAATACCTGAGCCAATATTAACTCCTTTAACAGCATTTATACTCATCATAGCTGATGCTATGTCAGAGTCTAATTTTGAGTATATAGGTGCTCCTAATCCAGCAGGAATACCGTTCGCTCTTACTTCGATTATCGCTCCACATGACGATCCAGCTTTTCTAATACTTAATAAGTATTTTTCCCAAATTTTTAACATTGATTTATCTGGGCAAAAAAATGGATTTTTAGAAATTATTTTATCATCCCATTTATTAGTATCACATCCTAGTATTCCAAGTTGGGTTACAGCTCCAGTGATTTTAAATTTTTTTCCTAATTTATTTTCTAAAACTTTTTTTGCCACAGCACCTGCTGCAACTCTTGCAGCTGTTTCTCTTGCAGATGATCTACCACCACCTCTGTAGTCTCTTATTCCATACTTTTTAAAATATGTGAAATCAGCATGTCCTGGTCTAAATTTATCTTTGATATCATTATAATCCTTTGAACGCATATCCTCATTGTAAATTATCAATGATATTGGTGTCCCAGTCGTTTTTCCCTCAAAAACTCCTGAAAGAATTTGAACCTTGTCACTCTCCTTCCTTTGAGTAGTAAACTTTGATTGCCCAGGTTTTCGTTTGTTTAATTCTTTTTGAATATCCGCTTCTTTTAATGGTATTAATGGTGGACACCCATCTATAATACACCCTATAGCTGGACCATGGGATTCTCCCCAAGTTGTAAAACGAAAAGACTTTCCAAAAGTATTAAATGACATTATTTATATTGTATAGATTATTTTGTTAAAATTATGAATCAAAAAAACTCACTTGGGCTTAATAAATGCTTCTTAGATCTTGATAATCCATTTGAACTATTTCAAAGATGGTTTGAGGAGGCTAAAAAAAAAGAAATTAATGATCCTAATGCTTTAGCACTTGGTACAGCAAATAAAGAGGGTATTCCCTCAGTAAGAATGGTTCTGCTCAAGGGTCATAGTGAAAAAGGATTTGTTTTTTATACAAATTTAAACAGTCAGAAAGGTAATGAAATTAAAGAAAACCCGAATGCTACAATGTGCTTTCATTGGAAAAGTTTACTAAGACAAATAAGGATAGTTGGAACATTGAAACAAGTAGATGATCAAACTGCTGATGAGTACTATAATTCAAGAGCATATGATAGCAGAATAGGTGCTTGGGCCTCAAAACAAAGTAGTATTCTCCAAAATAGAGATGAACTTTTAGATGCTTTAGAGAATTATAAAAAAAAATATAATGACAAAGATAATGTACCTAGACCAAGCCATTGGTCTGGCTGGAATTTAACACCTTCCACAATTGAATTTTGGTTAGATGGAGATAACAGAATACATGAAAGATTAAAGTATTCTTTAGATAAAAATGGTATTTGGACAAAAAGTCTTTTAAAAAATCTTGTAATTCTTTTTGTAAATCTTTGTTTTCAAGATTGTATCCCTGATCTTCGTAAAGGCGTGAAGAATAATTCAAAAGATCATTTATTTTCAAATTCTTTCTATTTTCTATAGTGGTTCTAATTATACCTAAAGCAATTCTCCTTAATGCTAATGGATCCTTAGAACTTGTAGGTTGCTCGTTAATACCAAAAAAACCAACTAAGGTATCAATCTTATCTGTAATTGATAACGTGACACTGAATGGTTTTTTTGGAACAATTGAATTGAGTCCAATTGGTAAATATTGCTCAGAAATAGCTAAAGAAATATCTTTATCAAATCCTTGATATTCAGAAAAGTACCCTCCCATAAGTCCCTGAAGTTCAGGAAATTCACCTACAAGTTCGGAAGTAAGATCAGTCTTACAAATTGATGCTAACAATTCTACTTTCTCTTTACTAATTAACAATTCATCTGAAATCATTCCACCAATTTTTCTCATTCGTTGAACTTTGTCAAAATAAGATCCAAGCCCTTTAAAAAAATTCATTGATTTTAATTC
>CACEWC010000006.1 GCA_902563075.1 uncultured Pelagibacteraceae bacterium | reverse complement strand
TATGGGAAATACTTTTCCAGGTCCTGGTTTATTTTCGAAATTTTACGACACCGATCATGAACCATTAGTTGAAGTCATAAGAGATACTGTTGGAAAACATGATACATTTAATCTGGCTTGTACTTCAAAATATTATGAAGACGCTGGCTATTTTGGTCATCCTAATTGCTCTGAAAATTTAAATAATGCAATGGCAAAATATGGTGTTCAAAAACAAAAAGGATGGCAGGCTATCAATTTATTTTTTAATACTTCAGCAACAGGTTTAAATTCAGTAATTTCAGATGAGTCATATGCAAGACCTGGAGATTATGTAATGTTCAGAGCTTTAAAAGATTTAACAATTGGGACAACCGCTTGTCCTAGTGACATCGATGCATGTAATTCATGGAATCCAACAGATATTTTTGTTAGAACCTATGACAAAAAAAAAGAATTTTCAAAATCTTTTGCATTTAGAATGAAAACAGACTCTGAAAAAAAACTTACTAGAAACTCTGGCTTTCACGAAAAAACCTCTAAGCTTACTAGAAATTTTATTGATGCTAGAGGTTTTTGGCTACCTAATGATTATACCAAGCATGGAGTTGTTGAGGAGTACAATGCTTGTAGAGAAAAAGCAGTCTTAATTGATTTATCTGCTTTAAGAAAATTTGAAATTATAGGTCCTGATGCTGAGGAATTGATGAATTATACATTAACTAGAAATATTAAAAAGCTTGCTGTTGGTCAAGTTGTTTACTCTGCGATGTGTTATGAAAACGGAATGATGTTTGATGATGGTACATTATTGAGATTAAGTGAAACTGGTTTTAGATGGATTTGTGGAGACGAATATGGTGGTGAATGGCTTAAAGAAATAGCTAAAAAGAAAAACTTTAAGGTCAATGTAAAAAATTCAACAGATCAAATTAGTAATGTATCAATACAAGGTCCAAAAAGTAGAGAGATATTAAAAAAAATAATTTTTACTCCACCAACACAACCATCTATAGATGAGCTGGAATGGTTCAGATTTACTATTTGTAGAATTGAAAACCTTCAAGGTACTCCATTGATTGTTTCAAGAACAGGATATACTGGCGAACTTGGTTACGAAGTCTGGTGTCATCCGAGTCATGCCTCTGACGTTTGGGATAAACTTATGGAAGCTGGAAAAAATGAAGGCTTAATTCCTGCTGGATTTGCAGCTTTAGACAAACTTAGAATTGAAGCTGGTTTAATTTTATTTGGTAATGAATTTGATGGTCAACAAGATCCTTTCGAGGCTGGAATAGGTTTTGCTGTTCCATTAAAAACTAAAGAGGAGGATTTTATTGGTAAAGAGGTTTTGAAAGAAAGAAAAGCAAATCCTCAAAAAAAACTTGTGGGATTAGAACTTATTGGAAAAGAGGCGGCTGGACATGGTGATTGCGTGCACGTTGGAAGATCTCAAGTAGGTGTGATAACTAGTGGTTGTTTATCCACGACTTTAAATAAAAATATAGCTTTATGTAGAATCGATACTCAGTACTCAAGTGAAGGGACTGAAGTTGAGGTTGGTAAAATTGATGGTCATCAAAAAAGAATTGCTGCAAAAGTAGTTGGGTTTCCGCATTTCGATCCGAAGAAAACAAGAGTCAGATCCTAATGCCAAAATCAGCGAAGGATTTATTGGAATTTTGGGAAGATCAGATGAAACTTTCTCATACTTCTAGTAATTACTTTTTTAGAAAATCGCCTTCACATTATCATATGATGCTTTTAGTGATGCATGCGTATAAATATAAAGAAAATCTTACTGTTGAAGAACTTAAGACTAAACTATTTAAAACTTCACGTCCAAAGTCAGCTTTGATGATAAATGAAGCTTGTGAAAAAGGTTTTTTCTTTTTAGAGAAAACCTCAAATGATCAAAGAAAAAAGCACATTAAACCAAGTGAGAGTTTTATTAACGAGTTCAATAATTATATAGAAACACTCAAACATCTGAGTTTTTAATATTTATACAAGTTTTACTTATATTTTTTATATATATAAAAAACTATATATTTAAGTCGCACGAAAAATAAAGTTTGCACATGTCATTACCGACAAAAGCAAAAGTAGTAATAATCGGTGGGGGTATCCACGGTTTAAGCACTGCTTGGAAATTATCTGAAACTTATAAAAATTCTGGTGACATTGTAGTCCTTGAAAAAAAAGATACTGCTGCTGGAGCAAGTGGAATTGCATGTGGAGTAGTTAGAAATAATTATTTTCAACCAGCAATGAGAGAATTGATGGCCCACTCAGTGTCTGTTTGGGAAAGCGATCCAAAAGCATTTAAATATAATCCAGTTGGTTATTTACAAATATCACCTGAGGTTATGCATGAAGACGTAGCAAGTATTTACGAACAACAAAAAGCAATTGGGTATGAATCTGATTTTATAGAAGGTGAGAAGGATTGCATGAAATATATGAAGGGAATGTTTGATGACTGGCAAGCTAAAGGCATAACTTCAATTCTTCATGAAAAAAAGGGCGGATACGCATTTAATAAAGACTCTATTAAAGCTCTAGAAAATAAATCTACTTCTAATGGTGTTCAAGTGATGAAAGGTGTGAAAGTTACAGGATTTAAAAGAGGAAGTAACAGTAAGGCGGTTACAGGAGTTGAAACAGATAAAGGCACAATCGATTGTGAGCAAGTAGTAATCGGAGCAGGACCGTGGGCTAGAGATTTTTGGAATATGCTTGAGCTTCCTAAAACAGCAAACATCAAAGGTAAAGATGGTAAAATGCATGTAACTGACATGTGGACTTATTGGATGCTTCAAGAAGGGGTTATTGGTGTCGAACCAGATTACTTAAAAACAAATGATGGAAAACAGCCGCCTGTAGTTCACGTAGATTCAACTGCACCACTATATTCTGATAAAACAAAAAAATTAATTACAGATAAAATTTGGGGAATTTATTATAAACCTGATATTGAAGGTTTGGGGGTTCAAGGTGGAACATCTCCCTACATTGTTAAAAAGCATTTTGATCAGGTAAATGTTGATCCTTATGGAATTGAGTCTCCAGAGTATCAAACTACTGATGCATTTAGTGATATGTGGTGCTCTGCTTTAGCTCATTGCCAAAAAAGATTTGAGGGAAAATCTGATTTATATAGAAAAGGTCCATCAGGTGGTCTTGGATGCATGACACCGGACTCATTTCCAATCTTTGATAGATTTTTTGAAAACGTATACATGATTGCTGATGCTAACCACGGATATAAAATGATTGGTGTTGGTGAACTTGTGGCCAAAGAAATTCTTGGTACCGAAAGTGATTTATTAAAACCGTTTAGATTCAACCGTTACGAGAAGGGTGAACTTCACCCTACTTCGAACAGTCCGTTTCCTTGGAGTTAAACTCTTAGCCTAGACACTAATAAATTTTTCAGTTACGCTTGAATAAAATTATAATTCATTGAGGGGAGAAATGACGGATCTAGAAAAGCATGTAAACCGACCTGGTAGAGACAAACAAGTTAAAAAAGTTAGAGAAAAAATTAACGAATTAGGAATTACTTATATTTATTATCAATTTATTTCTGTAACAGGGAGAGTTGTAGGTAAGGGAATACCTGCAGATCATTGGGAAAGAACAGCAGAAAAAGGTTTTCAATTAGTATACGGGGCTACAGCAAACTTATTTTTAGATCGTCATAATAATTATATAGGTTATGGACCTGAAGCAATGGAATTAGTTGGTATTCCTGATCCAGAAACTTTCTGTCAATTACCATGGGACAAAAGAGTAGGAAGAGTTTTTGTGACATGTTTTAGAAACAGAGAAGAGAGAAATAATCCTGGTGGACATTTAACTTCTGACTGTAGAGGAAATTTAAGAATTTTTATGGATGAATTCCAGAAAAAGCATGGTTTAGAATTAAGAGTTGGAACTGAACCTGAAATGATGTGGTTGACAAAAAATGATGACGGCACTCCTACAGGAAAAGGGTTTTCAAAACCATTCTGTTACCACATTGATCAGTTTGAGTCATTGAGACCAGTATTCATGAAAGTAATTGAATACGCAAAAGCTATGGGTTTAGACATGATTCAAGGAGATCATGAAGATGCACCAGGACAATTAGAATTAAACTGGACATATGACAACGTGCTTCGAAATGCAGACAGACTATCAACTTATAGACAAATATGTGCTCAGGTTGCTAGAGAACATAATCTAATTGCATGTTTTATGACCAAACCATTTATGGGAGTTTCTGCAAGTGGTTGTCATACAAATATGTCTTTATGGAAAGGTGGAAAAATTAAAACAAATAAACTTGGACATAAATCTTTACCAGGAGTTGAAGAAGTTTTTGGTTATGTTGAGGGTGGAACTAATACATTTATGCCTGATACAAAAGATATGCAATTGCCAGGTAAAATTGGTTTACAATCGATAGCGGGTATTATGGAACACCTTCCTGCTTTAACGGCCTTAGGATCTTCAACAGTAAATTCTTATAGAAGATTATGGGATCAAGGTTTTTGGGCACCTGTTTATGCTGACTGGGGTTACCAAAATAGAACTTGTGGATTAAGAGTATCAGCTCCAGGAAGATTTGAATATAGATCTGTTGACTCAATGCATAATCCATACTTATTAGGTGCTGCATTATTAAAAGCTTGTGATCATGGAATAAGTAATAAAATGAAACCAGCTGATCCTGAATCTAGAAATATTTATGAAGCTCAAAAAGCTGGTAAGGATGTAAAAAAACTTCCTTTAAGCTTAGGTGAAGCTTTGGAAAGATTATCAGAAGATGAGGTAATTAAATCAGCTATGCCTGATGAAATGTATAAAGTTTTTCATTGGTATAAAAACGATGAATGGGAAAGATTTTTAGGAGCAACAACTCAATGGGATCTGGATACTTATCTAGATTGCTTACCATAAAAAATACGGAAAGAGGAAAAGTATATGTGCGGGATTGCGGGATTAATTCATAGAGGAAAATCTTCGAAAGTTGGTCATGAGCTTCAAGGTATGCTGCAAGCTCTGAAGCATAGAGGAGAAGACTCTACAGGTTATGCTTTATACGGAGATACTGATGGAAAAAATTTTATCATGCGTTTTAAAGTTGGAGAAAACGTTGGTGAAGGAAGTACATCGGTTGCTGAAGATGTGTCTGTTTATGATGAAAGAAAAAAAATTGTTGATAGTTATCTTAATGAAATGGGTGCAAAAATTATCAAGGAGGAAAGAATACTCCCCTACTCATTAAGATATGAAATAGAATATAATAAAAAAGATTTATTAGAGTTTTCACAAAAGATTGAGAGTATTCCTGGAGTAGAAATACTTTCAATGGGTAAATCATTAGAAGTAATTAAAGATCTCGGAAATGCTAAGATGGTTTGTGATAGATATAATTTAGATAAACTTGTTGGTACTCACGCAATTGGACATGCGAGAATGGCAACTGAGTCTGGTGTAGATATAAAGTCTGCTCACCCGTTTTGGGGTTATCCGTTTAGCGATGTATCAGTTGTTCATAATGGTCAGCTTACAAATTATTGGAATAATAGAAGAGCTTTAGAAAATAAAGGAATGAGATTTATGTCTGAGTGTGACTCAGAACTTATTGCTGTTTATTTAGCAGAAAAAATGAGAGATGGCGCATCTTTAGAAGAAGGTATGAAAGAGTCTCTAACTGGATTAGATGGTGTCTTTACTTATTTTGTAGCTACAAAAGACTCTTTGGGTATGGCGAAAGACACTATGGCTGCTAAACCTTTAGTTTTATATGAGTCTGATGATTTAGTAGCAATGGGTTCAGAGGAAATAGCAATTCGATCAATTTTACCACAAGAAATTGATACTTATGACCCATTCGATGGGGAGGTTAAAGTATGGCAAATATAAAAAGTGTTTCCAAAAAAACTAAAGCTCAAGCTATGGGTATGCACACTGAAGTTTTAACAGGACGAACACAACAAAAATTTTTCAATCCTGATGAAGCAGAAAATTTCTACTATTTTGGAACCCATGATGTTGATTTTAATAAAAGAACTGACCTTGATGTAAAAGATATGACTGCTGCAGAAGCAAATAAAGAAATAGATAATTTAATGGGACAAGGTTATGGAACAATTGTGATTAAAAACCCTCAAGGAAAACATAGTTTAGGTGTTGGTATTTTAAATAAATTAAATTTAATTTTTGAAGGAAGTTTAGGATATTTCGGAATGGGATCGTGTGATGGTCCAATAGTTCGAATCAATGGAAGAGTTGGATGGTCTTGTGCAGAAAATTTGATGGCAGGTAAAGTTGTAATCGAGAAAAATGCTGGATCCTGTTTCGGAGCTGCTATCAGAGGTGGTGATTTAATCTGTAAAGGTAGTGTTGGTGCAAGAACAGGTATTGATATGAAAGGTGGCACAATAATTATAGGTGGTGATGCGGGTGCATTTACAGGGTTTATGATGCAAAGAGGAAGGATCATCATCTTAGGAGATGTGGGTATAAATTTAGGTGATTCGATGTATGATGGGACAATTTTCGTAGGTGGAGAAATTGGCTCTTATGGTAGTGATGCTGTAGATGCCGAGTTGACTAAAAGTGACCAAGATTGGTTAAAGAGAAAATTAAAGGTCGCTGAAATCGGTGAAAATTTTGATGTAAGTAAAATGAAAAAAATTGTAGCAGGTAAAAAACTTTGGAATTACGATAACTTAGAACCTACTGAGAAAAAAGGAGCAATTTAATGGCTAAGAAAAAAAAGAAAAAAAATGGTAAATTAAAAACTAATGGTAACGTAGGTGGAAAAGCTGACGTTCATTTAAGTTCTAACGGTGGCAGAAATAAAAGTTTATTAGGTCACAATGCTATTTTCACACCAGAAGTAATTGATGATATTCATATTAAATCTCAGTTAGGAAGATACAGAATGCGTGGAATGGCATTAATGAAAAAAATTCCAACATTTGATGATTTAGTTTTCTTACCAGGAACACTTACAAGGTTTGTAATCGAAGGTTACAGAGAAAAATGTGAAACTAAAACTGTTATTGGACCAAGATGTGAAAATCCAATTGAATTAGATATTCCAGTTTATATTACTGGTATGAGTTTTGGTGCTCTATCTTATGAGGCAAAAACTGCATTAGCAAGAGGAGCCACAATGGCAGGTAGCGCAACATGTTCAGGTGAAGGTGGGATGATACCTGATGAGAGAAGATATTCAGAAAAATGGTTTTATCAATGTATTCAATCAAGATATGGGTTTAACCCACATCACGCGCAATTGGCTGATGGAATAGAAGTTTTTATCGGACAAGGTCAAAAAGTTGGTATGGGTGGTCACTTAATGGGTCAAAAAGTAACTGACCAAGTTGCTGAAATGAGATCACTACCATCAGGTATTGACCAAAGATCTCCTGCAAGACATCCTGACTGGTTAGGTCCAGATGATTTAGCATTAAAAGTAGAAGAACTTAGACAGCTAACAAAAAATAAAGTTCCAATTCAATTAAAATTAGGTGCATCAAAAGTTTATGACGATGTTCGTATGGCTGCAAAATGTGATCCGGACTCTATTTATTTAGATGGAATGGAAGGATCTACAGGAGCAGGTCCCCACATCGCTGCTGCAAACACTGGTATCCCTGGTATTGCGGCTATTAGAGAAGCAAGAAGAGCTTTGGACGATGTTGGAAAAACTGGAAAAGTTACTTTAATTTATGCTGGTGGCGTTAGAGATGGTGCTGACATGGCAAAAGCGTTAGCTTTAGGTGCAGATGCAATAGCTATTGGTACAGGTTCTATGATTGCGCTAAACTGTAACAAAGATATTCCAGAAGCAAATTTTGAAAAAGAAATGGGTGTGAAAGCTGGTGAATGTTATCACTGTCATACTGGAAGATGTCCCGTGGGAGTTGCTACTCAAGATCCAAAACTAAGAGCAAGATTAAATCCTGATGATGCAGCTTTAAGAGTTTATAATTATTTACACTCAATGACACTTGAAGCCCAGTTATTAGCTAGAGCGTGTGGAAAAACAAATATACACTCTTTAGAACCTGAGGATTTAGCTGCACTTACTTCCGAAGCATCAGCTTTAGCGAAAGTTCCTTTAGCGGGCACTAATTACACTGTCGGAGTTGATAACTTTCACAAAATTTAAAGGTATTAATGGCTAAAAAGAAAAAAACAAAATCAAAAGCAGTTTCTCTCCAGCTGGGTAAAAAGAAAGAGACTGCTAGAGAAAAAATGATTGGTCAGTCAATCGGTTATCGATATGACGTAAATCTTCTTCCAGATTACAAGAAAATGACACCATTTTTAAAAAAATATGTTGAGGCAATGGGTTGGGATGATCTTAATTGGTTGGAGGACGTTCACATGGGTTACGAAGAGGGAAGACCAGCTGTATTTTGTAGAAATGCAAATGGTTGGGTTACAATTCCATCATCAATTAAATTACCTGATAACCAACAAGACAGAGATATGATAGCAAGAGAACTTTTAGTAAAATTTCAAATGTCACCAAAACACCCTCTTGTTGATTTGAAAAAAGCTTACCTTAAATTTTAATTACACAATCTTAAGTTGATTATTTTTTAAAACCTATTGTCAATATTAGGTTTTATTAGATTGTTTCGTTTGTAACAACTTTCGAAATTTTATAGGGTTTAGAAAACTAATATGGAGAGAGAATATGACTGATCAGTTAGGTGCTCTTACTACTATATTTACAGAATTTTACTACTGGATAACAGTGGTGCTGATGTTTTTAATTCACGTCGGTTTCTGTATGTATGAAGTTGGAGCTTCTCGATACAAACACCATCAACATACTCTTATGAAAAACACAATGCTGATACCACTGGTAACAGTGACTTGGTTTTTATTTGGTTGGTGGATTTACTGGGCTTTCCCAACCGGACCTGGGATAGCACCTTCAATAATGAACGAAAGTACAGCTTTAATCACCGATGATAGTTTGTTTAGTGCAAAATTTCAGGTGGCAACAAGTAGTATAATGGCAGTTAACCTTGGAGATCACATTAATGGTGTTTTCTGGGCTGCTTTTTTATTATTTTCTTGGACTGCTGCATCTATCGTTTCTGGAGCAATAATTGAAAGAATAACTACTTTTGCTTTTGGAATTTTAGCAATAGCAATCGGCTCGGTTTTCTGGACAATTGATGCTGCTTGGGGATGGCATTTTGATGGTTGGATGCTTAAAATTTTAGGATACCATGATGCTTATGCATCAGGAGTAATTCACGCGATTGCGGGTGGATTTGCTTTAGGTGTACTAATGGTTTTAGGTCCAAGAATTGGAAAATTCTCATCAAGTGGTGAACCAAGAAATATTGGACCAAGAAATCCTTGGCTAGTAACAATTGGATTATTTCTAATTTATACTGGTTTCTGGGGATTCTATGCGGCATGTAACATTCCAATATTTGATCTTGGCCCAGAGTACGGCATGGAAGGTATATCTTATTGGACGGCTACAAACATTTATGTAACGCCTACTACACTTAGCGGTATTACTTTTAACTTCTTGATGTCACTGTCAGGAGGATTATTAGCTGGATACTGGATTGCAAAAGGTGATCCATTCTGGACTTACTCTAGTGGACTAGCGGGTATTATATGTGCTTCAGCCGGAAATGATTTATATCATCCAATTCAATCAATGATCATAGGTATGATCGGAGTTGTGCTATCGTACAAATTACATTATTGGGTTGAACGTAAGTTCAAGATTGATGATGCAGTTGGTGCTGTAGCAGTACACGGTTATGCAGGATTTATAGGTCTTGTAATTTGTGGTTTTGTTTTAAATGGTTATCCATCATCTGGATACAGTGTTGGAGCTATGTGGGACGGAACTACTTATGCATCAATAAATCCATTGGGTATGTTCTTAGGAGCAATAATTATGTTCTTTGTTCTAGGATTAATACCAGGCTATATCATCGCAAAAGTATTACACGGAATGGGTAAATTAAGAATTCCGCGTGAAGCTGAAATAGCTGGACTAGACTATGAAATGATGGAAACTGCTAAATCTGACGAAAAAGCAGTCGCATCAGCAACCAGGTAAAGGAGGAAAATATGGCGACAGTTACAAATTGGATTGATCACCTGAATAAACCAGCAGAGGAAGTTGCTGGTGCTATTTATCCTGGTGCTGGATCTAGTGAAGGCTTATTGGTAATACTTGCTATTATCATATGGGTTGGCTGGCATGTTTTAACTGCTAAATCTGAGAGTGATGAGCTCGAAAGATTAGCAAGGAAAAGACATGGTCCAAATGACCATAAAAGCAATATTACTGATTGGTAATTAAATTAAAAAATTTGGGCGCTACAACTTTTGTGGCGCCCTTTTTTTGTCATATGTCAGAAGAGAACAAAAACAACGAGGAACTTAGACCAAGTAAGATGAGAGGCGTTGCTTTTCCAAAAGCAAAGTATGGGGCAATATTAGCCGTAATTATAATTATTGTTGTAAATTTAATTTTTTATAAAGAAACAATTTTATCTTTTTTAAAATAATTGTGTTAACTTAAGTTATGCCAAAAAATTTGTTCAAAATTGCTAAAGAAAAAAAAATTAAATATTTTTTGATAAGCTTTGTTGATTTATTTGGAGTGCTTAGATCAAAACTAGTACCAGCAAATGCAATAAAAGATATGCAAGAAACCGGTGCAGGATTTGCAGGGTTTGCTGCTTGGTTAGATATGACACCTGCAGACTCAGACATGTTTGGAATTCCAGATCCAGATAGTTTAATCCAATTACCTTGGAACAAAGAAGTTGGTTGGCTTGCATCAGATCTTTGGATGAATGGAAAACCTGTAGATGCCTCTCCAAGAATAATGTTGAAGAAACAAATTAAAAAACTCTCAAAACAAGGATTGACTATGAAATCTGGCGTTGAGTGTGAGTATTTTTTAATATCTCCTGATGGAGATTCCATCGCTGACCCAAGGGATACTCAATCAAAACCTTGCTATGATCAATCTGCTCTAATGAGAAGGTACGATTTAATTAAAGAAATTTGTGACTGTATGATTGAAATGGGATGGGGTCCTTATCAAAATGATCATGAAGACGCTAATGGTCAATTTGAAATGAATTGGGATTACTCAGATTGTTTAAAGACAGCAGACAGACATACGTTTTTTAAGTACATGGTAAAAACTATTGCTGAAAAACATGGTTTAAGAGCTACGTTTATGCCAAAACCATTTGAGAATTTAACTGGAAATGGTTGTCATGCCCATATTTCAGTTTGGGATGGAAAGAAAAATAAATTTTTGGACAAGTCTAATAACTTAGGTCTTACTAAAATGGCATATAATTTTTTAGGCGGAGTAATAAAACACGCTTCATCTTTATCTGCTTTTTTTAATCCTACAATAAATAGTTACAGACGAATTAATGCACCTCCAACAAAGTCAGGCGCATCATGGTCACCGAGTAGTATTTCTTACACTGGTAATAACAGAACTCATATGATTAGAATTCCCGATCCAGGAAGATTTGAATTGAGATTAATGGATGGATCGGCCAACCCTTATTTACTTCAAGCAAGTGTTCTCGCAGCTGGAATAAATGGTATTAAAAACAAAATAGATCCTGGAAAGCCTCTTAATTGTAATATGTATGAAGATTTTGCAAAATATCCAAATCTGCCAAAACTTCCTGATGAGTTAGATCAATCATTGAAACAATTAAAACAAAATAAAGAGATGAGTGACGCTTTTGGTGCTGATGTAATCAATAGCTATATAAAACTTAGAAGTACAGAAATAAAAGAATTTAACAATGTAGAAAGGTTTGATAAATCAAAACCTATAACCAAATGGGAAAGACAAAATACTCTAGATTGTTAAAGTGAAGAGTTTAAAAAATCTTAAAAGCTGGAAATATAAAAAATTATTAAAAAATAATCGTTATAATTTTAAAAGAAGTTATGTTTTAAAACATCTTCCTTCTTCATTAATCACTAATGCTTATAAATCAATTTCCAGTTGGAAAAATTATAAAGCAACTCCTCTTTTATCACTTGATAAATTAAAGAAAAATTTGAGATTGAATAATATATTTTATAAGGATGAGTCTAAAAGATTTCATTTAAAGTCATTTAAAGCATTGGGGGGAGCATACGCAGTAGAGAGAATATCTAAAGGAAAAAAAAATATTGTTATTTCATCAGCAACAGCCGGTAATCATGGTAGGTCTGTTGCTTGGGGAGCAAAAAGATTAAATTTAAAATGTAAAATTTTTGTAAGTCAATATGTAAGCCAAACAAGAGTACGTGAAATTGAGAAATTTGGTGCTGAAGTAATACGGGTTAAGGGAAATTATGAAAATTCATTAGAGGAATGCAAAAGGCTTTCAAGGAAGAATGGTTGGCAAATTGTTCAGGATGTCTCTACCAAAAACTACAAATATGTTCCTCAACTTACAATGGCTGGATATTCCATTATGATAAAAGAAATATCTAAACAAACAAACCATTATATAACTCATATATTTGTTCAAGCTGGTGTTGGGGGATTAGCAGCAGGTGTAGTTGCTGGTGTAGCAAAATATTTTAAAAGAATTCCAAAAATAATTGTTGTTGAACCTGACAGAGCGGATTGTGTTCTTCAGAGTGTTAAAGCAAATAAAATGAAAAAAATAAGAATAAAAAAAGAAAGTATTATGGGGGGGATGTCATGTAATGAAATGTCACTTGTCCCATGGCAAATACTTAAAAAAACTTCTAACTATTGTGTATCTGTTACTGATAATAATGTTGCTAAAACGACTGCGATGTTAAAAGATAGAAAACTAAGTAGAGTTTCAATCATAGGGGGTGAATGTGCAACCCCTGGAGTTATTGCTCTTATAGGTTTAGCTAACAATCTTAAAGCACGAAAATCACTGAATTTAAACGAAGACTCTAACATTCTTGTCATTGGATGCGAAGGAAATGCAGATGTTAAACTTTACAAACAGCTGCTATCTAAAGGTAGAAAATAATATTTATATGACAAAAAATGCAATAGCTTGGATAAGGGAAGACTTTAGAATCGAACATAATCCTGCTCTCTCATATGCCACACAAAATCATGAAAATGTTATTGCTTTATTTATTTATAATAAAGCCGATTTTGATCACAAAAGAGAGGCACAAAAATGGTGGCTATTTAAATCTTTAGAAATATTTAAATCAGAATTATCTAAATACAAAATTAATCTTCAAATATTAGCGGGAGATGAATTAGATATATTTTCTAAAATTAAAAAAAAAGATGACGTTTCAATATATTGGAATAAAATTTATGAACCTGATGTAATCGCAAAAGGGAAAAAAATTAGAGATGTTTTCTTAAAAAATGAGATTGAATTTAAATATTTTAAAGGAAATATTTTAAATGAATTTCAAGAAGTTACTAAAAATGATGGAACACCCTTTAAAGTATTCACCCCTTTCTGGAGAAATGCTGAACAAAAATATTTAGGTTTACCACCAAGTAAAAGTTATATTGTAAAGAAAAAAACGAAAGTAATATCTTTCTTCAAAAATTGTGTTGAACCAAAAAGTATTTTACCAAAAAAAAATTGGTATAAGAAATTTGAGAATTATTGGAAAGTATCAGAAAATGATTCAAAAAAAGTTCTGAGTAGTTTAATTAATGATAAAATTAAAGAATACGGTTCTGCTAGAGATTTTCCTTCTATAGAGGGCACATCAAAGTTATCTCCTTATATAAAACACGGACAAATACATGTAAGCACGATTTGGAAAAAATGTAACGAAATTAAATCTAAAGGCACTGGTTATAGGAAATATATTAATGAACTTGGTTGGCGTGAGTTCTCTCATAGTTTGATTAATTATTTTCCAGAGTTTTTAAAAGGAAATTACAGAAAAGAATTTGATAAATTTCCTTGGGTAAAAAATGAAAAATTTTTAAAAGCATGGAAATCGGGGATGACTGGTTATCCGATTGTTGATGCGGGTATGAGAGAATTATATGAAACGGGCTGGATGCATAATAGGATTAGAATGGTCGTTGGTTCTTTTCTAGTAAAACATTTGAGAATTAATTGGACCGAGGGTGAAAAGCATTTTAGAAATTGTTTACTTGATTTTAATAAAGCTAATAATGTAGCTCAATGGCAATGGGTGGCAGGTTGTGGAGCTGATGCAGCTCCATATTTCAGAATTTTTAATCCTATTCTTCAAGGTGAAAAGTTTGATAAAGAGGGAAAATACGTAAAAAAATGGGTCCCTGAATTAAACAAGGTTCCTCAAAAATTTATTCACAAACCTTGGGAAATGGAAATTAAATATCAACAAGCAATAAATACTATTATAGGAAAGAATTATCCAAAACCGATAGTGATACATGAAGAAGCAAGAGCTTCTGCACTTAAAGCTTTTCAAAGTTTAAAAAAAAATTAGACTTCTCCTAAAAAATGATGAATGATGGTTCTTGTTTGTGGGTTTAATCTGTGCTCAAACAAATAAATACCCTGCCAAGTTCCAAGTAATAATTCTCCATTTTCAACACTAAGAGAAATTTGATTATTAGTTAAGCTGGATTTTATGTGCGCAGGCATATCGTCTTCACCTTCAGTTGTATGAATATATAATTTGTTATCCATTGGAGCGATTTTATTAAAATAGTTGATTAAGTCAGTTTGGACATCAGGGTCTGCATTTTCTTGGATTATTAAAGAAGCACTAGTGTGCTGAATACTTAAGTTAAGTATACCATTTTTAAATTTATTTTTTTTGATCCAATTAATTGTTTCATCAGTGAATTCGTATAATTTTTGTCCATTGGTATTCATTTTAAAATTATTGAATTTTTGTATCATAAATTAAAGTTTGAGGATGTTAGTTCATAAAGACGGCTAATTGTACGATTAAATGGTTCTTTCAATGATTTAGATGACGTCATTTCACCTAGATTTTGTTCAGCGGTGACAGCAATTGGTATTTTCTTATCATACATTATATCAATTAAGGTTATGAAACGCTGTTGTTGATTAGAGTTAATGTCATCAAACTTTGGTATTTTATCAATAACTATAAATTTAGATACTCTAGCTATTTCAAGGTAATCCTCGGCTCCCAAGTTTTTATCACATAACTCATCAAATGTTAATCTTACAACTCCCTCATAGAATTCTTTAATTAGAAATTCTCTCCCTTTAACATCAAGATTTTGAATAGTTTTTTTTTTATCCTTTGAAATAATTCTAAAGAATTTATTCATTTTAAAATTACTTTCTTGGTTTATTGGGAAGAAATATCTATTATTTTGGTTTTCTTTTGATTTTCTATAATCATCTTCAATTATAAGCTCATGTTCGACAGTTTTTTTTTTCATGATCTCAATAAAAGGTTTGAACTGATCTCGTTGGAGACCATCCTTATATAAATCAGAAATTTTAATATTGGAGGTGACAATTATTTTTATATTCTCACTAAATATTTTATCAAATAATTTACCTAGTATCATAGCATCTACTATATTAGTAACTTGAAACTCATCAAAATAAATTAACAAAGCTTTTGATTTTAAGTCTTTAACAAATAAATTAATAATATTTTCGTCTTCCTTATTCTTATTTTCATGGACAAAATTATGAAAATTTAACATAAACTCATTAAAGTGAAGTCTTAGTTTTTTTTTAAAAATAAGATCATAAAAAAAATCTAATATCATTGTTTTTCCTACACCAACACCCCCATGAAGATAAAAACCTTTTTTATAATTTTCTTTTTTAAAAATATTAAAAATCGAAGAATGAAAATTTTTATTGTAAAAATCTTGTAGTAATTTAATTGTTGTAATTTGGTTTTGATTAATTTCTAAATTTTTTGAATTACAAAAAGATCTAAATTTTTCTTCTAGATTTTTGGACATCAATTTTTTTTTGATTTAAAATCAATACCATATTCTGATCTTGGACCTTTCCTTAGACCAAATGGACCAGAAATAAAAATTGTCATAGGTTTAGTTCCGGGCTCTAAATCAACTCTGTGATGTGCATTAGCAGATCTAAATCCAATATAGCCAGGTTTTCTCCAAAATTTTCCTTCTTTAGTTGTTTCCCAATAACCGCCTCTTATCACAATCGTAATATATGGGAAAAGATGATTATGTACTCCTTCACCGTGATCATCAGCCAACATTTCATGAATAAGAATATTAAACGGAAACCATTTTGGTCTATGTCTGAAGATTAAATAATATCTATTCATCCAAGGTTTCGCTAAATCAAATCTTGGATGTGAGGGTCCTCTATCTAGAACAACTTTTTTTCTACCTAACTTATCTAATAATTTCAAAAACATTAATCTAATTTAATTATAGCATTATCTTTTGCTAAATATAGATTTTGGTTAGAAACAAAAGGGCGTGAAATTTTATCCTTATCGATTTTTAATGTTGAAATAGTTTTACCAGATTTAATATCAATGACTAATAATCTTCCTATATTTGTAGATAAATATATATTTTTATGACCAACGATGAATCCTGTCGGTAAAATCTGATTTCTTTTTTTAGGATTAAAATTATTAAATACATCAGTAACTTTGATTATATTTCCTGTTATCTTATCAATTACCACTAGATAACCCTCTAATGAGACTGAAATTAAAAAATTCTCAATTAATGTAGGCCTTAAATTTGAATTTACGGTATTTTCCCAATTGAAGCTCCCAGATTTAATATCAACAGAAAAGAATTGATTATTATTATTTGAGAAAAATAAATTATTTTTATCTGCGATTAAATCTGATGTCTCAAGAGAAAAAGCTGACTCATAAATAATATTACTTTGAGTTGGTAACTGCCAAATAAGACCTCCGTCTTTAAGATTGACTGCACTGATATCTCCTAATGAGTTATTAAAATAAACAACTTCATCAACAATCACTATAGATAATCTTTTTTGAGATCTAATTAATGGTGTCTCTGTTTGAAAATTCCACAACTCTTTTCCATTTTTAAGGGAGAAGCACCTTAGAGTATTTGTAAAATCAACTACAAAAAAACGATCTTTATATATCTTTATTTGTGAGTTGAATGGTGCTGAATTTTTTTTAGACCAAATTATATCCCCAGTATCTAAATTTAATTTATAAAATTTTGTTAAATTATCAGCAACTATTAAAAATTGATCATTATTTGCAAATTGTAAAATTGGATCTAATTTTTTTTCTGATTTTGTATAATAATTTTTTTTCCAAACTAATCTAGAATTTTCATCAAATTGTAAAATTGTGCCTTTATCATCAAAGAAAATTATATTTTTTTTGTAAAAAGATATAACTGGTTCAACTTGATAAAAATTTTCAATTTTTGAAAACTTGTATTTTAATGACTTCTTAAGTGAACCATCAAAATTTACCCTACTATCATTATTCGTTAGTTTTTTTGATAATTTAGACTTTTTTGGACTTGAGCTAAAATTCAAATTTATATTAGTATTTAATTCCTGACTTAGAGCTTTTGGATCACTAAAAATTTTTTCAAACTTTTTTTCCTCTATTTCTTTTATTGTTTCTTTGGTCCAAAATTTAGAATTTTTATTAAGAGAACAGCTAAAACAAAAAATTATTATTAAGAATAAATTAAAAATTTTAATCACTTAAATCTCTATTAAGTCTTTTTTGAGACTCTATTTTAATTTTATTATTTGCATTTTCTAAATTTAAGATTTGATTAAAAAACTCTTTTGATTTTTGCATCTCATTTTTTGAGTAAAAATATTCTGCCATTAAATATAGTGCATGAGATTTCCAAACACTTTCCGATTTAATTACTGGATTTAAAATATTTAACAAATCACTTTCATTGCTATCATCTGCATTATAAAGTGCTTTTTTATATATATTTAAATTTTTAATCTCTTTATCCAAAGAGGTTTCATTGATAATAACATCAAATAATTCATTAATTATTTTTTTTTCATTAATTAATTCGTTATCTATTATAAAATATAAAGATAATGGTGAATAAGTCGAGTTTTTTTCATTAACTATTTGTATTAAATCTTGAGCTGTTTTTTCCTTATTACTTTCAGAATAATTTATAGTTATTGTATTAAAAGAGTCTGAAATCTTAATTTTTTTTCTATCCTGATATTCGCCAAAAGCAAAATAACATATAATAAGTATAACGATAAAACTTAAGCCTGAAATTATTTTTTTTTTATTGTGGATAAAAAAATTTTTTATCTTTTCATTTCTCGTGTTTGAATTTATTATTGATATATCCTCGTCCATATCTAAATCATGTTTCTTAAAACATATTGGAGTATTCCACCATTTTTATAGTATTCCAATTCATTTTTGGTATCAATTCTGCATAGGGTATCTATTATTTTTACGTCTCCTGATGCGTATTTAATCTCAACTTTTACTTTGTCAGATGGATTAATTCCCTTTTCAATATCTACTACACTAATTAATTCAGAACCTAATAAATTCAAATTTTTTCTGTTCATATTTTCTGTAAATTGTAATGGCAATATTCCCATCCCGATTAAATTTGATCTGTGTATTCTTTCAAAACTCTCTGCAATTACTACCTTAACACCTAATAATTTAGTCCCTTTTGCAGCCCAATCACGAGAAGAGCCTGTGCCGTATTCTTTACCACCAATTACAACTAAATCGGTTCCTCTTTTTTTATACTCCACTACTGCATCATAAACTGACATAACTTTTTCCTCAGGGTATAATTTTGTAAAACCACCCTCGGTACCAGGAGCCATTTCATTTTTAATTCTTATGTTTGCAAATGTACCTCTCATCATTACCTCATGATTTCCGCGTCTAGAACCGTACGAATTATAATCCTTTGGAAGAATTTGATAATTCATAAAATATTCACCTGTTGGACTATCTTTTTGAATATTACCAGCAGGAGAAATATGATCTGTAGTAACCATATCTCCTAATATCAATAATGGTCTAGCATTTTTAATCTCTTTAAAACCTTCTGGGTCATCACTAAGATTTTCAAAAAAAGGAGGTTTTTTTACATAAGTAGAATTTTCATCCCAATTATAAATACTACTTTTTTCTGTTTTAATTTCTTGCCATTGTTTTGGTCCCTCGGAAACATTTGAATATCTTTTGACAAACATATCTGCATTAAGAGAAATCTTCAGTGTATCCTCTATTTCTTTATTTGAAGGCCAAATATCTTTTAAAAAAACATCTTTACCATTTTTGTCTTTGCCAAATGAGTCTTTGATTAAATCAAATTCCATATGACCAGCGAGAGCATAAGCTACAACAAGAGGTGGAGAGGCTAGATAATTTGCTTTAATGTGAGGTGAAATTCTACCCTCAAAGTTTCTATTACCTGATAAAACAGAGACCGCATATAAATTTTCTTGTTGAATAGCATCAACTATATTTTCTGCTAAAGGTCCTGAATTCCCGATACAAGTTGTACATCCATAACCAACCAAATTGAATCCTAATTGATCTAAATATGTATTTAGACCTGCCTTTTCTAAATAATCAGTTACAACTTGAGACCCAGGAGCTAAAGATGTTTTAACCCATGGTTTAACATTCAATCCTAATTCAACAGCTTTTTTTGCAAGTAGTCCAGCTCCAATAAGAACATTTGGATTAGAAGTGTTCGTACATGATGTAATTGCTGCAATTAGTATTGAACCATCTTTAATTTCATAATCCGTATCTTTTACTTTAGAAATTTTATAATCATTTTTATCTGTAGCTTCTTTAAAAACTTTTTTAAAATTGCTTGATGCGTCAGTTAAAAGAACTTTATCTTGTGGTCTTTTAGGGCCAGAAATTGTTGGAACCACAGTGGACATATCTAAAGAGATTTTATCAGTGAATTCAATTTCATTACTTGCCCACAAACCTTGTTCTTTCGCATACTTTTCAACAATCGCAACTGTTTCTTTATCCCTTCCAGAAAATTCTAAATATTTTAAAGTTTCTTCATCAATTGGAAAGAATCCGCATGTAGCTCCATACTCGGGTGCCATATTAGCAATTGTTGCTCTATCTGCTAAAGTTAAATTTTTTAATCCCTCACCGTAGAATTCAACAAATTTCCCAACTACTCCTTTATCTCTAAGCATTTTAACAACTGTTAAAACTAAGTCTGTAGCAGTTGTGCCCTCTGGCATTTTTTTTGTTACTTCAAATCCAATGACTTCAGGGATTAACATTGAAATAGGTTGTCCCAACATACCAGCCTCAGCTTCAATTCCACCAACACCCCATCCTAAAACCGATAAACCATTGACCATGGTTGTATGACTGTCTGTTCCAACAAGCGTATCAGGGAATAAATATTTTTCTCCTTTGTATTCTTCTGACCAAACTACTTTTGATAGATACTCTAAATTAACCTGGTGACAGATACCAGTTCCTGGAGGGACAATTCTAAAATTGTTAAAAGCGCTTTGACCCCATTTTAAAAAGGAATATCTTTCGCCATTTCTTTCAAATTCGATATCTACATTCTTTTCAAATGAATCTTTTTTAGCTGATTGATCAACTTGAACAGAGTGATCAATAACTAAATCGACTGCAGATAAAGGGTTAATTGTATTTGGGTCTTTATTTTTTTCTTTTACAGCTTCTCTCATAGCAGCTAAATCAGCCACTGCTGGTATCCCTGTATAATCTTGGAGTAAAACCCTGGCTGGTCTGTAAGCTATTTCAGTTTTTGATTTTTTTGTATCAAGCCAGTTTTTTACTGCTTCTATTTGTTTTTTATTAACTGATATTTCGTCCTCATACCTAAGTAAATTTTCTAATAAAACTTTTAATGACTTTGGTAATTTTGAAAGACCTTCTAAACCGTTTAATTCAGCTTTTTTTAATGAATAAAATTTATAATTTTTACCGTTAACCTCTAGGTCAGATAATGATTTGTAAGAATTTTTATTTCCTGGTTTCATATCTTATATATAAAATGTAATTATGCTCAAAAGAAGAAGCACTGACATAACATAATTAAAGTATTTAATAAATTTCTCATTTGTCGCAAATTTTCTAAGATATTTACCAACAAATGTCCAAAAAGTAATGCTTGATAAAGATACTATAAAGGCAAATAAAACAACTTGAGTCGCATAATTAAGATAATTTTCTCCATATTCAACATATGTTGAAACAATAATAATTCCAATCAAAACACCTTTTGGGTTCAAAAATTGAAAAATAAAAGTATCTAAAAAAGAAATTGGATTTTTGTTTTTGCTCTCTTTAGAAGATTTTGAAAAACTAATTTTATAGGCTAGGTATATTAAAAATAAACTTCCCAGATATTTCAAAATAGTTTGAATAATTGGAAATAGTTTAAAAACATTAACTAAACCAATTGTCAAAGCAAATACCACAGAAGTAAATCCAAATGTAACTCCAAAAATGTGAGGGATTGTTTTTCTTATTCCAAAATTAAAACCCGAGTAAGATGCGACCACGTTATTTGGTCCTGGTGTATAAGCAGCAACAATCCAAAATAGTGCCATAGATAAAAATTCAGGATGCATACTTATGCTATAGGTAAACCATTCTCTGCTTTTTGTGAGGGATGTACTAATGTTACCTTTCCTTCAGAGTCTATCGAGCCTAAAAGTAAAAATTGAGATTTTACACCTGCAATATTTTTTTCTGGAAAATTACAAACACCAATCACTTGTTTACCAACTAAATTTTCCTCATTATAAAAATGAGTAATTTGGGCGGAAGATGTTTTAACACCTATTTCTTTCCCAAAATCGACTTCAACAACTAAAGATGGTTTTCTAGCTTTTTCATTTTTTTTGACTGAAAGTACTGTCCCAAGTCTAATGTCTATTTTTTCAAATATGTCGTAAGTAATTTGTTCTTTCATAAATGAGATATTTATATTAATTATTACTAATGAGTACAGAAGTAAATTTAGATAAATTATACGAAAATTCTATTAAGATTTTATCTGATTTAATTGGATTTAAAACTATTTCTGGAGAAGATAACAATGATTTAATTAATTATTGTGAAAAATATCTAAATGATTTAGGTGCAACTTCATTTAAAACATATGATGATGAAAAAAAAAGAGTAAATCTTTTTGCAACAATAAAAGCAAAAAAATCGAATGGGGTTAAACCAATAATTTTATCTGGTCACACTGATACAGTCCCTGTTTCAAAGAGTTGGAGTACAGACCCTTTCAAAGCGACAATTAAAGAAGATAAACTTTATGGAAGAGGTTCCTGTGATATGAAGGGATTTATTGCATGTGCTTTAGCGTTTGCTCCAGTTTTTTCTAAAGTTGATTTAAATAGAGATATTCATTTTTCTTTTACATTTGATGAGGAAACAGCATGCTTGGGTGCTCCAATATTAATTAAAGAACTTAAAAAAAGAAATATTCAAGATGGAATTTGTATTGTGGGTGAACCTACAAAAATGAAAATCATAGATGCGCATAAAGGTTGTTATGAATATACTACTTATTTTGAGGGATTAGCTGGACATAGCTCGATGCCCCACAAAGGTGTTAGTGCCGTTGAATTTGCATCAAAATACGCAAATAAGTTAATCGAGCTTAGGGAAGAATTAAAAAAAAGAGCTCCAAAGGACTCAATTTTTGATCCTCCTTTTTCAACATTACAAGTTGGAGGAATATTTGGAGGTATAGCTCACAATGTAATAGCTGACAAATGTCGGGTTGAATGGGAGACAAGACCAGTCATCAAAGAAGATGGTGTCTTTCTAAATCAAAAAATAGATGAATATGCAAATGAAGTTTTATTACCAGAGATGAGAAAAGTTTTTCCTAATTCAAAGATAACTAAGGAAATAATAGGTGAAGTCACAGGTTTCGATCGTATAGATAATTCAGAAGCATGTGAGTTAGTCTCAAGTTTGACCGGTGATAATTCTAGAGAAGTTGTATCCTTTGGAACTGAAGCTGGATTGTTTCAAGAAATTGGTATCAGCACAGTTGTTTGCGGACCAGGTTCTATTGAACAAGCCCACAAAGTTGATGAGTTCATTGAACTTAATGAACTTAAAAAATGTTTAAAATTTCTTGAAGGAATTAAGAAAAAATCTTCTCTTAATTAACTCCACCCACCTACAGATTTAACCTCTAGAAACTCTTCTAGACCATGTTCACCAGCTTCTCTACCAATCCCTGAATGTTTAAATCCACCAAAAGGCGCATCAACAGCAATACCAGCACCATTAACATCAACCATCCCCGATCTAAGTTTTCTAGCAACTCTCTTTACTTTTTCTTTATCTTTGGTTTGAATGTAGTTTGTTAATCCGTAGGGAGTATCGTTTGCAATTTCAATAGCTTCTTCCTCTGTTTCAAAAGGCATTACAGATAAAACTGGACCAAATATTTCTGTTCTTGCTATTTCCATTTTGTTATTAACATCAGCAAATACAGTAGGCTTTACAAAATAACCTTTTTCTAATCCATCTGGTTTGCCTGGGCCTCCAGCTACTAATTTAGCTCCTTCATCAATACCCTTCTTAATTAAAGTTTGTATCTTGTTGTATTGAGTTTCAGAAATCACTGGGCCTATATGCTCTCCCTCTTTTTTTGGATCACCAACCTCAAAGTTTTCTGTATACTTCTTTAATCTTTCCACAGCATCATTATACATTGATTTTTCAACTAGCATTCTTGTGGGTGCATTACATGACTGGCCTGAGTTTCTAAAACATCTCAAAGCACCTCTTTCTATTGCATCTGGATCCGCATCTTTAAATATTATATTTGCACCTTTGCCTCCAAGTTCTAAACTTACTCTTTTAAAATCTTTCGCAGCATTTTGGGAAATTAATGCACCTGCTCTAGTTGATCCAGTAAATGAAATCATATTAACGTCAGGATGACTTGTTAATGCATCTCCAGTTGTTGCTCCATCACCATTAACTAAATTAAACACACCTTCTGGAATTTTAGTCTCATCAATGAGCTCAGCTAATATCATTGATGATAACGGAGCTAGTTCAGATGGTTTTAAGACCATAGTGCAGCCAGATGCAATTGCAGGCATCACCTTTAAACAAACTTGATTCATTGGCCAATTCCATGGTGTGATTAATGCACATACGCCTTTAGGTTCATAAATAAGTCTTTGATTAGGCGCATGTTCTCCTAATGGTTTTTCAAATTCAAAATTTTTCAAATATCTTATAAATGATTTTAAGTGAGCCGCACCTGTACCAGCTTGAAGTTTTGTTGCGAAATCTTTTGGTGCTCCCATCTCTATCGTAATCGCATTTGCAATGTCAGCCCATCTTTTCTTATAATTTTCGTAAAGTTTTTCTAATAATTTTATTCTCTCCTCTTTTGATGAAAACGCCCAAGAGCTGTAAGCTTTTTTGGCAGCATTTACAGCATCATTTACATCATCTTTGTTACCCAGTGTTATAACAGCACAATTTTCTTCAGTTGCAGGATCAATTACTTTAATTTCTTCTTTACTTTTTGGTGTTACCCATTTGCCGTTGATATAAAAATTTTTTTTATTTTCCATTGGAGATTCCTAACCTTTCTTTACTTTTTTGCAAATAAATTTGTTAACTCATAAACAATTGTAGCAGCTGCAAGCGATGTTACCTCAGCATGATCATAAGCAGGTGATACCTCAACAACATCTGCAGAGATTAAATTCATACCAGACAAGCCTCTAACTACATTAACCATTTCTCTTGTGGTCATGCCAGCTATTTCTGGTGTACCAGTACCAGGTGCAAAAGCAGGATCTAAAACATCAATATCAATTGATAAATACAAAGGATTATCTCCTACTCTTTTTTTTATTCTTTCAGCAATTTTATCAGTGCCTTCAGTTTGAAACTCATCACAATGGATTATCTTAAATCCAAAACTTTCATCATTTTTAAGATCTTCTCTGCTATACAATGGGCCTCTAATACCAACATGCATTGAAGCATCATCCATGAATAAATTTTCTTCACGTGCTCTTCTAAAAGGTGTTCCATGAGTATAAGGCGCACCAAAATAAGTGTCCCAAGTATCAAGATGAGCATCAAAATGTACTAAAGCAACAGGACCATTATTAATTTTATTTACTGCTTTTAATAAAGGAAACGCAATTGTATGATCTCCACCTAAACTAATTATACCACCAGTTTTTTTAAGAAGATCCAAGGCTCCTTCTTCAATTTGCTTAATTGCTTCATCTATATTAAATGGATTACAAGTAATATCACCTGCATCGGCAACTTGTTGAACTTTAAAGGGCTCAACATCATAATTTGGATGATAATTTGTTCTTAAATGTCTTGAAGCTTGTCTAATACTTTGAGGACCAAATCTTGCTCCAGGTCTATAACTTGTGCCTGCATCGAATGGTATCCCGACTATTGCAACATCGCAGTACTCAACATCTCTTAACTCTGGTAGTCTAGCAAAAGTTGATGGGCCGGCAAATCTTGGAACCTTTGTACCACTTACTGGTTGAATGGGTTCTTTGCTTCTTTTTTTTTTCATCACAAAAACTCTATCACATTCTAACAAATTGGAATATCTTCAATAATACTAATTATGAAATTATTAAAGCTCATTTTATTGTATTTATTTTTAATTTCCTCAAGCCAAGCAGATACAATTTATGAATTAATAAAAATTCCAAACCTGGAGATTTATAATCTTAAAACTGAAAACAAATTAAGATACTTGAATGCTAAACAAGCATTTACAATAGGTGTTGATAATAATATCCATTGTTTTAAATCATCAAAGCAAGACCTAGATAAAAAATATAAGATTATTGAAAAAAATCTTAATAGATATTCTCAAAACTTTTTAAAAAAAATAAATTTAAAATACATTGTTATGTGTGAAGACTTATCGATCTCAGGTATCAATACTGCTGGGATACCTGATAATGTAATGAAAACTTTAATTGTAGATATTAAATTTAATGATAGATATTTTGAAAGAGTGTTACATCACGAAGTGTTCCACATAATAAATGATAGTTTCAAAGATATATTTAACCAACAAATTTGGTCTAGTTTTAATCCTAAAGAGTTCAATTATGCAGAATGTTCAACGTGTACTAAAAAAATAGGATTGGATACATATTCTAAAACAGCTGGATTTATTACTGAATACTCACAATCTACCGCATCTGAGGATATGGCTGAAGTATTTTCTCATTTAATGTATGGAAATTTACCAGCAACGGTTGATCCTATTCTTCAAAAAAAGATTGAATTCATCAAAAAAGGACTCCTAAAAATAGATGAAAATTTTATTTTATGATTGAAAAGATAAAAGCTTCAAAATCTGAAAAAATAATATTTATATTTGTTGTAATTTTAGGTTTATTTTCAATTACCTCTTTTGTTTTGTTAAAAGATAAATGTTTATTTGTTAAGAGTTATGACCCAAATAAAATTAATTTTGAAAGTCCAAATAACATAGCAATTCTAAATGTTGAGTGTGGAAATGTAATTATAGAATTATATCCAGATATATCTCCAAATGGAGTAGAGAGATTTAAGACATTGATTAAATCTAATGCCTATGATGATGTAGCATTTCATCGGGTCATTAAAGATAAACTTGTACAAGCTGGTGATGTAGAATTTGGAAAAAAAGGAAACATTGATTATGGAAAAATTGGAACTGGAAAATCTGGTTTAGGTACAATCAAATCTGAAGTTGATAAGGATTTTAACTACACCAAAGGAAGTGTGGGATTAGCTCGATCTTTAAAATATGATACTGAGGACAGCCAATTTTTTATAATTCTTCAGGATGAACCTTTGTATGAAGGAGAATACACACCCATAGGAAAAGTAATATTTGGCTTAGAAGCTTTAGAAAAAATTAAACACTTAGATAAATCTGAATATGTTTTAAGGCCTGACTTTATAAATACTCTTAGATTATTTAATTAACTAAAGGTTTACCGGTGGCAAGAGTATGTTTAATTCTATCTTGAGTTTGTTTAGTCTCAATTAATCTCATAAAAGCTTCTAGTTCCAATTTAAACAAATCATCCTCTGTAAGAGTTTTATCTTTGGTAGTTTCACCACCACTTAATACATGAGCTAATTCTTTTGCTACTGTCAAACCATGGTCCAATATAACTTTATCATTGTAAAGTTTTTCCAAAATTTTGTTCATATCATCAATAACTGATTTACCAGGTAAATTAAATGTAAGCTCATTTGGTGCTTTAAAGTCCTTGTTTTCATTTAAGATTTTTTTCGATACTTCAAGCAAACTATTTCTATTCATAATTCTTTTATTTTCAGGTAATAAGTATTTCAAAGGCTCTGCCTCAACTGGAGACGTAGCTGTTCTACCATAGCCAATTAT
Source organism: uncultured Pelagibacteraceae bacterium (assembly GCA_902563075.1). Lineage (GTDB taxonomy): Bacteria > Pseudomonadota > Alphaproteobacteria > Pelagibacterales > Pelagibacteraceae > Pelagibacter. Next base: position 23,189 of record CACEWC010000006.1, on the reverse strand, counting down.
ATCAAATACTTTTAAAGGTGCATATTTTGGATCCTTCTTAGCCTCTTCAGTATTTAACCATCTAGCTAGCATTTCTTTACATCCACCTCCAGCTGGAATTAATCCAACAATAGTTTCTACTAATCCGATTACAATATTTGTATGCGAGGCTACGAAATTACTTTGTACTAAAACTTCAAAACCTCCACCCAAAGTTAAACCTGACGGAGCAGATATTACCGGGTATTTAGAATACTTTAGATGTTTGCAAGTTTCTTGAAAATATTTAATAAATTTTTCTATTGATTTAAAATCATTTTTATTTGCAAATTCCATTGTATAAGTCAGGTTAACACCAGCAGAAAATTGCATACTTTCATTAATTATTATTAAAGGCTTATCAGTTGCTTTCTTAAGAGCATCCATTGAGTCATAATCGAGCGCATTAGCTTTAGTTGTAAACTCAACAATATTAAAATCTTTAAATCTATAAATTGAAGCTGAACTGTTGCCATCAATACTTGAGGCAGTTTTTTTAATCTTACCTAAAGTTTCAATCGATGTATATTTTTGCCTTTCACCATAAAAATTTTCATCTTTAGAATTAGATAGGTTTTCTAAAAAATTATTACCTTTATATTCATCAACTTTATCAAAGAAATTTTTAACACCAATTTCTTCTAACATCTCAAAAGGTCCTTTCGCCCAATTAAATCCAAGTCTCATTGCCTCGTCTATGTCATTAAATTCTTTGGTAATCCCAGGAACTAGTGATGAAGCATATTTTATTATCTTGGATAGTACTGACCAAGCATAGTCTCCATACTTATCATTTCTATTAATCAGAGCCTTTAAATCTACTTTATCAGACTTAATATCTATTTTTTGACTTATTGAATACTCGCCAGTTTCAAGATTAATAGCTTCCATAATTTTTCCACTATCAGTCTTCCTCATTCTATAGAAGCCGCCCTTGCCTTTTCTTCCCGTATATCCAGTTTCAATCAATTTTTTTACTAGAGGAATTTCTTTGGCAACCTCATGGAACTCATCAGATTTTGGAAGTTCTTTGATAAAACTTTTTAAAACATCTGCCATTAAATCTATCCCAATCAAATCATATAATCCAAAAACTCCTGTTTTAGGTATACCCATAGGTCTTCCAAAGATTGCATCTGCTTCCTCCACAGAAAGTTTCATCTTAAATGCTTCAGTCATTGCAATTTGCATTGCATACACACCTACCCTATTTCCTAAAAAACCAGGGGTATCATTACAAACAATTGCTCCTTTACCCAACTCAACTTCACAAAATTCTTTTAATTGATTGATTTTATTTAGATCATTGTCTTCATTCTTAACTATTTCTAAAAGACCCATGTATCGTACAGGATTAAAAAAATGAGTGATGCAAAAATCTTTTTTTTGATCTTTATTTAAATTTTGAGATAAAACTTTGATTGGGATTGAAGAAGTATTTGAGGAAACTATTGCTCCATCTTTCCTGCTTTCAAAAATTTTATCATAAATTTGATGTTTAATATCAATTCTCTCAACCACTGCCTCGACAATCCAATCAGCATCTTTAACTACATTGAAATCATCAGATATATTTCCAACTTTAATATTATCAATTTTGGTTTTATCAATTAATAAAGGTGGTCTTGATTTGTGAATTCGTTCTCTAGCATTTTGACTTATTTCAGTTTTTAAATCTAAAAGTGTGACAGGGATATTGGCATTACATAGATGAGCAGCTATACCGCTACCCATTGTACCTGATCCAATAACTACTACATTCTTAATTTTCATTTGATTATTTTACTATCGATTAATCCCTCTAAGCCTCTCTGATCGTCTTCTTAAAAGCTCAGCGGTTACTAGTATTAATGTTGATAGTATAATTAAACAAGTCGCAACTGCTAGAATTGTTGGACTTAATTGTTCTCTTAAACCTGTCCACATTTGAATTGGAATAGTTGTATTTTCTAATCCTGCTAAAAATAAAACAACAACAACTTCATCAAATGAAGTCACAAAAGCAAATAATCCACCTGAAATAACTCCTGGTAATATTAGTGGCAACGTAATTTTCATAAAAGTATTTACTGGATCACTACCTAAACTTGCAGCAGCTCTAGTTACACTGTGATCAAATCCTGAGAGTGTAGCAGTAACCGTGATAACAACAAATGGTGTTCCTAAAATAATATGGGCAAGAACAATACCTGTATGGGTTGCTGCCAAACCAGCTTTTGCCATAAAGAAAAATATTGCAACACCTGAAATAATTAAAGGTACGATCATAGGAGAAATTAAAACAGCCATTATCAAACCTTTGTAAGGCATGTGCCTACTACTCAAACCTAAGGCAGCAACTGTTCCTAGTATTACTGAACCTATTGTTGCAAAAATTGCGATAATAAAACTATTCTTAGCAGCTAATCCCCAAGGATTTTTAGTTCCATAAATCATATCTTTATACCATCTCAAAGAAAAAGCATCTGGATCAAGCCTTTTCATCCCATCAGAGAAACTTAAAAATTCTTCTGCGTTAAAAGATAATGGAAAGATTACAAATAAAGGGGCAATTAGAAAAAAGAAAACAGCGGCACAAATTGTTAGATAAATATAATGCCAAATTCTATAATGTGGTTCAGTATATTTTGGTAATGCCATCCTAATTATCCCAATTTAATGTTATCAATTCCAACTATTTTGTTATAAAGCCAATAAATCACCAATACCCCACTCAGCAGCATTAGTCCCATTGCAGATGCAAAACTCCAGTCAAGGGTACTTTTCATATGAAAGGCGATCTGGTTACTGATTAAAGTCCCAGATGCACCACCAACTAAGGCTGGTGTAATGTAATAACCAATCGCTAAAATGAACACTAATAAGCAACCTGCTCCTATTCCAGGAATTGTTAGTGGGAAATAAACTTTCCAAAATGCTACAAACGGTGTGCCGCCTAACGATTTTCCAGCTCTCATTAAGCTTGGTGAGATAGTTTTCATTACACTGTATAGCGGAAGCACCATAAATGGCAGCAGAATTTGTGTCATCGCAACATAACTTCCAGTCTTATTATACATCATCTCAGGCCTATTATCGTCAGCTACTAATCCTATTCCAACAAAGAAATCATTTACGATACCTTGTTGTTGTAACAAAATCATCCAGCTGGCAGTTCTTACAAGTAATGAAGTCCAGAACGGCAACAGTACGCAGATCATTAATAAATTACTATATTTCATTGGCAGAGTAGCTAACAAATGAGCTATTGGATAAGCCATCAAAAAACAAAAGACCGTCACAAAGAATGCAATCTCCAGAGTTCTTAACCATAATACTCTGTGAATTCTCCTATCTTCTTCAACGCTTACTATTTTCCCTTCCTCATTTACATACATATCCATTCCTTTTAAATATTTTTGACCTGTAAATTCAGGGGCTCTTCTTTGGATTGCTCTCCAGTACTCAACATCAGCCCATCTTTTGTGTACTGCCATTATTTGTTCTTTATAGTTTCCCTCTTCAAATTTTTTAGATGCTCTTCTTAATTTTTTAATAATACTTTTAAATCCATTTTTAGTGTAATTTAACTGTGTAGATAATTTACCTTCTCGTTTATCTTCAACTAGTTTTATAAAGTCCTCATGAAATGCTGCAAAAACTTCCTCATCTGGCAACTCTTGACCATCCCAGTTTTCCATTGCTTTAAATGTTTTGGGTAACATTTGTGTTACCATTTTATCATCAACACTTCTGAACAACATGTCACCTATTGGAAAAACATAAGTGATAATTAAAAAAAATAATAAAGGAGCAACGAGCAAGAAAGCTTTGATCTTATTCTTTTTTTCCGCTTTTTTTAGACTAACCTCTAAGGGTATTCCGTCTGTAGTTAAGATTTGTTTTGTTTCTGAGCTCATAAATAAAAAGGGCGGTTATAAATAACCGCCCTTAAATTATAATATATAATTTAGTTCTTTAAAACTTAAATTATAGACCAGCTTTCATAGCTTCCCATTTTTCACCAAGCTCTGTTCCGTTATCAGCCCAGAAAATTGGATCTACTAGGAAGTAGTTTTTAGTGTTAGCCGGTGCAGTTGGCATTTGTGGTACCATGTTAGTCTTACCATCTTTATACCAAGGCTCACCTTTTTCCATAATACCAATTGAAGATTTTCTCCAAGGAGCATATGCAATGTATTTAGCACTTCCTGCTAACATTTCAGAACTAGTCATCATAGCTAAAGCTTTTTTAGCCATACCATTAGAATCGTTTGGTCCACCTTTGACTTGTACGAAATATTCGTAATCAAGACCTTGGCCGTCCCAAACTTGTTTGATTGGTGCACCTTCTCCAATTTCTGCATTGAAGAATCTACCATTCCAACCAGTAGCCATTACTACTTCTCCTGATACTAACAGTTCTGGTGGTTGAGCACCTGCAGACCAAAATACACATCCACCTTGTGGATCTGTACATAATTTTTTGATCTTATTCATTGCTCTTTCAACACCTTTTTCTGTTTCTAAAGCTTTGTAGATTTTTGCTCCGCCTTTACCTGGCTTAATACCATCTGCAGCTAAAGCGATCTCTAAATTAGTTAAAGCGCTTTTGTAGATAGCTCTTTTTCCAGGGAATTTCTTTGTGTTAAAGAAATCTTTGATAGTCTTTGGAGTACCTTTAACGTTTTCAGTGTTATAAGCGTAGTTCCAAGAATATAAAATATTTCCTACAGCACATTTACTTGGCATTGCAGTAAAGAAATCTTTACTTGCTGGAGTTCCATCTGGAGCTGGTGGGAAGTCTTTGTCAAAATCAAATTCAACAAATAATCCTTCATCACATCCAGTAATAGTATCCATTGCGAACACGTCCATTATATCCCACGTGATCTTTCCAGCTTCTTTTTGTGCTTTGATTTCTGATAAACCACCTGAATAATCAACCCAAGCAATGTTAATGCCTAGTTTTTTAGCAGTAGGATCACCATAACCTAACTTTTGAGACTCAGTATAAGCCCCACCCCAAGACACTGCAGTTACTGTTGTTGCAAATGCTGAAGTAGTTAGTGAAAGTACAAAAGAAATAGCTAGTAATATTTTACTTAGTTTTTTCATTTTTCCTCCGTTTAAACGTTTAAAAAACCAATTAAAACAACTTCAGGGAAGAGAGTCAACAACCCTTTTTATCTACTTATTCAATAATTGTGGAATGTCTATTTTGGGTCAAGTGCCCGAGCGTCATCACTGTTCCATCCGATATTAATCTCGTTACCAAGTTTAATGTCTAAGTTAGATGAGCTATTTGGAACTTTTAAAATAAACTCTGGATTGCCTAAAAGATTTATTCTTACTCTTGTATGGTCCCCGTGATAAATTACTTCTTCTATTTTTCCTTTGTGAAGATTATCCATTTTTGTACTTGGATTAATCAAAGCTCTTTCTGGTCTTAAAGAAACAGTAGTTCGCTCTCCTTTACCTTTGACTGAGATTGGATTAGCTAGTATTTCTGCATTTGCTAATTTTACTTTACACTTTCCTCCAGAAATATCTGAAACTTCACCACCAAAAGTATTATTCTCTCCGATAAACTCAGCGACAAATGAATTTACAGGTTTCTCATATAATTCATCAGGACTTGAAAGTTGTTGAACTTTACCATCATTAAATACTGCAATACGATTGGACATCGTCAAAGCTTCACTTTGATCATGTGTAACGTAAACAACTGTCACACCAATGCTTTCATGAATATGTTTAATCTCATATTGCATACTTTCTCTTAAATTTTTATCCAGAGCACCCAAAGGTTCATCCATTAAAACTAATTGTGGATCAAACACCAATGATCTTGCAACGGCTACCCTTTGTTGTTGTCCACCTGACAATTGACCTGGCATCCTTGCAGCAAACCCTTGTAGGGATACCATTGATAATGCTTTATCAATTTTTTTATCAGCTTCATCTTTTGGAATTTTCCTCACTCTTAATGGAAAAGCTAAATTTTCATACACAGTCATGTGCGGGAATAATGCATAATTTTGAAACACCATTCCAATACCTCTTTTATGAGGGGGGATGCTGGATATTGCTTTACCATCTAAATAAATTTCACCATTAGTTGGAGTTTCAAAACCTGCTAACATCATTAAGCAAGTTGTTTTACCAGAACCAGAGGGTCCCAACATTGTAATGAATTCTCCCTCAGCTATATCTAATTGAAGGTCTTTGACGACTAAGACTTTACCGTCATAGCTTTTATCGACTTTATCAAATTTAACGAAATCTTTTTTTGATGCCATAATTTAAGGAACTTTAAAACATTTGTAAGAATAAATATCAACCTTTAATAATTAGCTTTTAACGTGAAGTTCTCTTGAGAAATTACAAAATAATTCTGAACCTTTATCAGTTACTCTAATTGCTTCAGAAGCTTCCACTCCCCAATTTCCAAATTGCATTACTGCAATCATATGAAAGGTAACGTTGGGCTGTAATAATGTTTTGTCACCTTTTGATATATTTAAAGTATGTTCGCCCCAGTCAGGAGGATAGCCTATCCCAATTGAATAGCCAGTTCTTGAAGTTTTCTCAATTTTATATTTATCTAATATCTTCCAAAAAGCTTGTGCAACATCATCAGCTGTATTTCCTGCTTTAACTTTATCTATACCCACTTGAAGTGCCTCGTTAGTTTTTTTCATTGTATCAATTTTTTTTTGATCGGGCTTTCCAAGTAAAACTGTTCTGGCCATTGGACAATGATACTTTTTATTAACGCCAGATAACTCTATAATAGTAGCTTCACCTTCAACAAATTTATCCTCAGTCCAAGTTAAATGGGATGCAGAGGTTCCTTTTCCAGTTGGAAGCATTGGCACTATTGAAGCATAATCCCCTCCAAATTCTGAGGTTCCTTTTACTAAAGTTGACCATATCTCTGAAACAGCATCACATTGCCTTTTACCTGGATTAATAGTCTCAAATGCTTTTTTCATACCAAGTTGAGTGATCTGTGCAGCTGCTTTCATATATTTTATTTCAGCGTCTGACTTAACAAATCTAACCCAATTTACTAATCGTTTGCTATCTAACAATTTTGCATTGGGTAATCCTTGTTTTATTTTTTCATAACAATAAGCGGTAAAATAATGACTATCCATTTCAACGCCTATAGATAATTTATCCCATTTTTTTTCCTTTATTAAATCTACTAAAGCATCGTAAGGATGTAGTGGCCAATTGTGAATATATTTTTCATGATACTTAATAATATTTTCATCTTTCAAATAAGTTTTTATATAAGCGCCACCAGCATCTTGATCTCTAACAAAACAAATCGGTTCATCAGCATTTGCATGAACAATCACACATTGTGCATAATAAAAAGACCATGCATCATAGCCAGTTAGATAATTCATATTTGAAGGGTCTTGTGAAATCAAAATTTCAATACCTTTATCTTGCATTGAATTTTGAACTTTTTTTAATCTAGATTTGTACTCTTCAATTGAAAAATTCATCAACTAATTATTAAACAACACCCCATAACCATCAACCTTATTTTGATTATCAATTTGTTTCAGTGTGTCCCAAATTAAGGTTTGATTACTTGATAATATTACCTTGCCTAGTTTTTTTTCGATGTCATTTATAATTGATAATACTGGGAGTGCTGTGCAAGATATAAATAAAGCATCACTATTTGACAAATCTTGTTTAACTAAAACATCAAATAAATGTTGTGGATCAACTTTGCCTATATCTAAATCAGAAGCTATATCAAAATAAGATAATTCAGAAATTTCTATTTTTTCATTTTTAAAATAATTGATAACTGACTGATTAATCTCGTCGGTGTATGGAGTAAATATTGAAACCTTATTTATCTTAAGTGTTTTAAGAGCATTTATAGCAGAAGTAATAGGTGTTGTTACTTTTGTATTAGGTTTTGCTAAATTTACTTTTTCATAGATTGATTGATAACCTGCAGCAATAGTTCCTGATGTACATCCATAAGCAACACAATCTAATTTTTGATCTGGTAAAATATTTTTAGTTACTTCAGGAATATCATCTGCCATCTTTTTCAAGGTTTCATTGGTAAGAGGATTATAGCAATTTATTCTATTTGAATATAAATCTATATCTTTCCCATAAATTATATCGTTAAAATCTTTTTCAATTCTAAAATCACTAGCTAAAGTTATTAAACCTATCCTTGGATTGTTTTTTTTAATAAATTTTGGCTCTATTTTATTCAATTTCATTTTGAAAAAGAATGTTTGGCTTTAGGAAATTGTTTTTTTAATACTTCAGATTTAAATTTTTTTACACCATTTTCGATCAACTTTGTTATATCAACAAATTTTTTTACAAATTTTAATTTGCTTTGACTTAATCCTGTTAAGTCATCAATTACTAAAACTTGACCATCACAATTGACTGAAGAACCAATTCCTATTGTTGGAATCTTTACATGGTTAGAAATTTTCTTTGATAACTTTGTTTCTACACATTCTAATACGATCGAAAAAACTCCAGCATTTTCTAAAAGTTTAGTGTCTTTAAGTAATCGTTCACTCTCCTTTAGTTTTTTCCCTTTGAAGGTAAATTTTTTATCTGTCTGAGGTAATATTCCAACATGTCCCATAACTGGTATTTTATTTTTGATCAATCTTTTAACGATAGGAATTATCTTTTTTCCCCCTTCTAACTTGACAGCATCACATTTGGTTTCTCTCATAACCAATCTTGAATTCTTCAAAGCCTCACTTGGATTTCGATATGTATTATAAGGCATATCAACAACCATTAATGATTTCTTAATACCAAGTCTGACACTTTTAGAGTGATTAATCATGGTTTCTAAGGTCACTTGCTTAGTGGACTTGAAGTTATACAAAACTGATCCTAATGAGTCCCCAACCAATACTAAATCGCAATGTTTATCAAGGATTGCGGCAACATTTTTGGAGTATGCCGTAAGACAAATAATTTTTGATTTATTCTTTTTATCAAGAATTTTTTTAATCTTTTTATTCATTTACTCTAATTCGATTGTACTCGGTGGTTTCGAAGTTATATCGTAAACTACTCTATTAATCCCTCTAATACTATTCACTATTTTATTTGAAATTTCTTGTATAAATGATTTTTTAAATTCATAAAAATCTGCTGTCATACCATCTTCAGATGTTATTGCTCTAAGCAAACACAAATACTCGTAAGTTCTATTATCACCCATTACGCCAACTGTTTTAACTGGGAGTAAAGCTGCATAAGCTTGCCAAATTTTATGATATAGATTGTGATCTCTCAAAGCTTGAATAAAATAATGATCAGCTTCTTTTAAAATATTAATTTTTTCTTTGGTTATTATTCCTGGCATTCGTATTGCTAGTCCAGGTCCTGGAAAAGGATGACGAGAAATAATTTCTCTGCTTAAGTTTAGTTCTAATCCAAGTTTTCTAACCTCATCCTTGAATAAAAATTTTAATGGCTCTACTAGTTTAAGTTTCATTTTTTTGGGTAGACCTCCAACATTATGGTGAGATTTAATTTTCGATGTTTGACTACCAGTAACCGATTTACTTTCTATTAAGTCAGGGTAAAGAGTTCCTTGAGCCAAAAATTTTACATTTTTAATTTTTTTGGCATAACGCTCAAATATTTTTATAAATAAGTTTCCTATTATCTTTCTTTTCTTTTCAGGATCTGAAATATTTGATAATTTTCTTAAAAACTCTTTCTCAGCATTCACGTATGTAAGATTAATCTTTAATCTTTTTTTAAATGTTGCAACAACTTGTTTTTCCTCATTCTTTCTTAAGAGCCCAGTGTTAACAAAAATACAGTGTAAATTTTTACCAATTGCTTTATTTAATAATTGCGCAACTACACTACTATCTACTCCACCTGATAAAGCACAAATGACTTTATTATTTCCTACCATTAGTCTTGCATCTTTTATCAATTTTATTTTTTGATCTTTAGAAGACCAATTTCTTCTCATTTTACATATTAAGAATATAAAATTACTTATTAGTTTTTTTCCATTTTCTGTGTGGGTCACCTCTGGATGAAATTGGACTCCATAATAATTTCTAAATTTATTTTCAACTGCTGCAAATTTAGAATTCTGGCTTGAGGCAATTACCTTAAAATTTTTGGGTAATTTTGAAACTTGATCAGCGTGACTCATCCAAACTTTAATTGACTTTTTTTTCTTAAATAAATTTTTAATTAAAAGACTATTATTTTTTTTTGTAATATTAGCTAAACCAAATTCTCTATGTTTAGATTGTTTCACTTTTCCACCATTTAATTTAGATATTATTTGATGCCCAAAACAAATGCCTAAAACTGGGACCCCTTTTTGAATTATCTTTTTATCGAAGGAGTATTTATTAATTTGATAAACATTTAAAGGACCACCAGATAGAATAATGCCTTTGATCGTGTGATTGATATTTTTACTTTTAATTTTTTTGTGACTTACTATCTCAGAAAAAATTCCTAATTCTCTAACTCGTCTTGCTATTAACTGTGTAAATTGTGAACCAAAATCAACAATTAAAATCTTATTCAAATTTTGATCAAGACTCATTTTTGGGTTCTAAGTTTGCTAAGGAATCTAAGATGCTTTTATTTTCATTACATAAATTTTTGCAAACTTTGATAAAGTCTTCTGAAAGACTTTTTACTTTAGAGTAGTTTGATTTTTCTAATGCTATTTTCATCAACATTAACATTGCTTCTTCATTATTTGGTTCAATCAATAAAGTTGCCTCTAAATTTTTTTCCTCTTTCTTTTGATTTTTTTCCTGATTGTAAATTTTAGCTAAATATAAATATGAATTAGAGTGTTTTGGATTAAATACAATACTTCTCTCAAACATAAATCGAGCATCTTCAAATTTTTTTTTATTATATAATTCTAAACCTTTATTAAAAAAATTTTCACTACCTAAAGAAAAATTAAAAACATTGATTAAGAAATAAAAAAGAACGGTTATTTTAAAGATTTTTCTCATTAGTATTTATTATCACTTTTGACTATATCAACATTATGGACCATACTTTCGTAAAAACCAGCTTTTGTTATTTTAACAAATTGTGGTTTATCTCTTAGATATTTAATTTGTCTTGATCCTAAGTATCCCATAGATGATCTTAATCCACCAATTAATTTAAAAATTATATTATCAACTTTGCCTTTATATTTCGCAAATCCTTCTACTCCTTCTGGCACATATTTAGACGAGTCTTTTTGCTTTGATTGAAAGTATCGATCTGCAGATCCTTTATTCATAGCACCAACTGAACCCATGCCTCTAAAATTTTTAAATAATTTACCATTTCTCCTAATTAATTTTCCTGGTGCTTCATCTGTCCCAGCAAACAATGAGCCAATCATAACTGCATCTGCTCCAGCAGCGAATGCTTTTGCCAAATCACCTGAATATTTTATCCCACCATCAGAAATAATTTTTACATTCTTATTTTTTATTCCATTTCTAACTTCTAGTATTGCACTAAGTTGTGGGACTCCAATACCTGCAACTAATCTTGTTGTGCATATTGATCCAGGTCCTATCCCAACTTTTATGACGTCAACCCCAAGCTTTAATAAAAATTTTGCTGCAGCAGGTGTAGCAATATTTCCAGCACAAAGAGCAGTTTTTTTGACTTTTGTTTTTTTGATAAACTTAATTATTTCTGAGACCTTTTTTGTATGTCCATGAGCAGTGTCAACAACAATCATATCAATTTTTTCTTTAAGTATTGCCTCTGCTCTTTTAAATTCGCTCGGTCCAGCCCCAACGGCTGCGCCTACTAAAAGTTTTTGTTTTTTTACTTTTTTAATTTCAAGAATTTGTTTTTTTATATCTAAATTTCTATGAATAATTCCTATCCCACCTGCTTTCGCTATCGCGATAGCCATTTTGCTTTCAGTAACAGTATCCATAGCTGAGGATAATAGAGGAATTTTTAATTTTAAATAATTTGTAAGTTTAATGCTAGTATCAACATCTGAGGGTAATATCTCAGAGTACTTAGGCATCAGAGTTACATCATCAAAGGTGAGTGCTTCTTTTATAGGAACCATAATCATTTATATACGATTCCTTTAAAATTTAAAGAAACTATCTAAGATTTTTACAAATTATAAAACTTTCTTTAGAATCTTTTCTACTAGATTTTGGTTTAAAAACCTTTACTTCCTTAAAAAGTTTTTTTCCCAGTGCGACAATTTCATTAAAGGTACTACCCATAAATATTTTTGAAATAAAAAAACCCTTTTCTGAAATCACATCCTTTGAAAAAACCATCGCCTCTTTACACAATTCACCAGTTTGAATTGAATCGATATTTTTTATCCCAGTGGTGTTTACGGCCATATCAGACATGACTACATCTGGTTTTTTTTTAAGATATTCTTTAATTTGGTTTTGAGTATCAACTAAAGTAAAGTCACCCTGAATTTGTAAAGTATTTTCTATATTTTCCATCTCTTTTAGATCTATAGAGATTATCTTTCCGCTCTTAACTACTTTTGAAACATACTGTGACCAGCTGCCGGGAGCAGCTCCAATGTCTACGACTGACATTCCACCTTTAAATATTTTAAATTTTTCATCAATCTCTTTTAGTTTATAAGCCGACCTAGCTCGATAACCGTCAACTTTTGATTGACGCACATAAGTATCCCGTCTTTGTTTATTAACCCAATTTTTTGAAATCTTATTTTTTTTCAATTAAGTATTATATCTTAAACTTTTTAGTATCTTATTTTTATCTAAAGTATCTAATTCAATTTTAATAGTTTTATCCACTCGCATATCTTTGCCGTCTTTCCAAATACCTGCTGCAAGATGCATTATGCCAATTTTATAATTTGGTAAGTATGGTTCAACAAATGTGCTTTGTTTCTGATCATATTTTGGAAGTAAATTACTTGTGATCCAATTACAATTTAAAGGAAGAAACTCTGTTTCTAAATTATCAATATAAACGGACATGTTAATTGCTAAACCTTCAGATCCAAAAATATTACCTGCTTTTAAAGTTTTCTCTAAATTATTTTGCCAAGTGCTCCATCCTTTAGAGTCTTTTTCTAAGGAAAAAACTCCAATATTAATATGTGGGGCAAAAGCTAATTTCCTAGCATCTGCATAACTAATTTTTGATTTTACAGCGTGTTTAAAATTTTGAGATTTGATTAACGCCAGCTTTCCAAAAAGCCAGTTTACTTTTGATGTAATCTTATATCCTGGACCAATTGTTTGAGTAATTCCAAGCTTTCCATCATCACAAGCCTTAAAATATAACTCTACGCAACTCCAATCATTTACCCATGCATCACAATCAATCCACAGATATTTTTCATAGTTAGGAAAATATTTAGGTAAAAAAGCTCTTGAGACCTGACTTTTTAACCACTCTTTACCTTTAACTTTATAACCAGGTACTTCAATATCCCATTCAGCGTTTTTAATTTCATCGATTTTTTTTGATAAACTATCTCTCTGATCTTGTTTTAATCCTGCATCCAAAATACAGATAGCAACATCTTCACTCTGTTTAAAACTTTTTATTGAATCTACTAGTTCATCTAGTAAAGGAAAATAATTAGCATCAGCTAAAGAAACAATTACATTTTTTTTCATTAAAGTACGTCTTCAAGGTCATCTTCGTCTTGAATTTTGTCATTTTCATGTTGCTTCTTAATTTTTTGAAAATGGAAAAAGCTTATTGGTAATAAAAGTACATAAATTGCAGTACTTATCGCAATGACATTAAAAGTGTAAATCAATAAAAGACCAAAAAATAAAACTATTCCAAATAAAAGAAATATTGTTGTCTTTCTTGGGATCACTATCTTTTTAAAAGAATAACTAGGGAATTTACTAATTAGTAAAAAAGAAGTCGCAATAAAAAAAATAGGTACCATTAAATCATAATTTAATTGAACAAAGTCAAATCCGCTTAAACTAATGATCAAAGGTGTTAAAACTAAAATTCCTCCAGCTGGCGACGGAACTCCTTCAAAAAAATTATCTCTCCATGAAGGTTCTTGATTTGAATTGATATTAAACCGCGCTAAACGTAATGCAACGCAAATTACATATACTAAACAAAGTAACCAACCAAATCTTCCTAGAGTATTGAGCTTCCAGAAATACATTATAAACGCTGGTGCTACTCCAAAACTTATCATATCTGTAAGCGAGTCTAATTCTTTTCCAACTTTTGAAGTACCTCTTATTAATCTAGCTATTCTTCCATCAAGACCATCGATTAAAGCAGCAAAGAGAATTGCTATAATTGCAAGTTCAAATCTACCATCAAGAGCAAATCGTATTGAGGTTAAACCAATACAAACCCCTATTAATGTAAGCATATTTGGCAAGATCATTCTTGCTCTTTTTTTATCTGCTACAATCTTCAAATTATTTTTTGGTTGTTCCATTTTATTTTTTAGCTAGTAGTGTTTCTCCGGAAATAGCTTTTTGACCTACTTTTACTAGAGGTTGATAATTCTCATAATAAACATCTGCTCTGCTGCCAAATCTTATCATTCCAATTCTATCACCTTGTTTTAACTCTTGATCTTTATTAGACTCACAAACTATTCTTCTCGCTACCAGACCTGCTATTTGAACTACAACAATATCGTTATTATCCGTGTCCTTAATTTTAAAATAATTTCTCTCATTGTCTTCACTTGCTTTATCAAGAGAAGCATTAACAAATGTTCCAGGTTTATATAAAATTTCTTCAATTTTTCCAGCACATGGAGTCCTATTAACATGACAATCAAATACATTCATAAAGACACTGATTTTATTAAATTTTTTATTCTCTAAGCCTAACTCTTTTGGACCATCAACTTCTTCAACTTTTATAATCTCTCCATCAGCAGGGCTGACCAGATAATTATTATCATCAATAATTACTCTATCAGGATCTCTAAAAAAATAATAAACCCAAATTGTTAATACCAAACCAATTAAACCTAAAAAATTACTGAAACTATAAAATACGATTGTAATAATTCCAGAGATAACTAGGAACTTGTATCCCTCAGCGTGAATTTTTGGAAATATCTTACTAAACATGTTCTTCTATTTGATAATTTTTCATTAATATGTATATAAAATTACGAAATTCAATTATTAAGATATAAATAAAGTGAGCAAAATTACTGTAAAAAACCCCATTGTAGAGTTAGATGGTGATGAAATGACCAGAATAATCTGGGAATTTATTAAAAAAAAATTAATCCTTCCTTATCTTGATATCGGTATTGAGTACTATGATTTGGGTATGAAGAGTAGAGATGATACTGATGACCAGATTACAATAGACTCTGCTAATGCAATTAAAAAAATTGGTGTAGGTATAAAGTGCGCCACAATCACTCCTGATGAAGCACGAGTTGAAGAATTTAATTTAAAAAAAATGTGGAGGTCACCAAATGGGACGATAAGAAATATCATCGGTGGAACTGTTTTTAGAGAGCCCATAATTTGTTCTAACATTCCAAAATTAGTGCCTTCATGGTCAGATCCAGTAGTAATTGGTAGACATGCTTTTGGTGATCAATATAGAGCAACCGATTTTAAAGTTCCAGGCAAAGGAAAGATGGAAGTTAAATGGACATCAGAGGACGGTAAAGATGAAATTAAATACGAAGTATTTAATTTTACTGGACCAGGAGTAGCCCTTTCTATGTATAACTTAGATAAATCCATCGAAGACTTTGCCAGATCTTGCTTTAGCTATGGTCTTATAAAAAAGTGGCCAGTCTATCTTTCAACAAAAAATACAATCCTTAAGAAGTACGATGGACGTTTTAAAGATATATTTGAAGAAGTGTTTAATAAAGAATTTAAAGAAAAATTCGATAAGGAAAAAATTACTTATGAACATAGACTAATTGACGACATGGTTGCATGTGCAATGAAATGGAGTGGAAAATATATTTGGGCTTGTAAAAACTACGATGGTGATGTTCAGTCTGATACAATGGCACAGGGTTATGGCTCTTTAGGTTTAATGACAAGTACACTCTTAACTCCTGATGGAAAAATTATGGAGGCTGAGGCAGCTCATGGAACGGTTACAAGGCACTATAGAATGCATCAGCAAGGAAAAGAAACATCAACCAATCCTATCGCCTCGATTTTTGCCTGGACAAGAGGTTTAGCTCACCGAGGTAAATTAGACGGAAATGATGATCTTATAAAGTTTGCTAATACAATTGAGCAAGTTTGCATTGATTGTGTCGAAAGCGGTTCTATGACCAAAGATTTAGCGATATTAGTTGGGCCATCAAGTAAGTACTTAACTACAAATCAATTTTTAGATGAAATTGATAATAATTTAAAAAAGAAATTAAATTAAAGACTTAATTTTTTCAAAAGCTTCATCAATTTTGCTCTTATCTTGACCCCCTGCTTGAGCAAAATCTTTTCTACCACCGCCGCCTTTTCCACCAACTATCTCTGATCCTAATTTTGCAAATTTTACTGCATCATATTTATCAACTAATTTTTCAGTAATACCAACAGCCAAGCCAACTTTACCTTCACTGCTTGCAAATACAATTACAATGCCATCACCTAATTCTTTTTTACCATTATCAACTAATTTTCTTAAATCTTTAGGAGGTAAATCTTGCACTTTTTGAAATCTAACTTTTATATTATTTATCTTATCATCTTTAATAATGTTTTTAGTTTTGTCTTGAAGAACTGAACTAACATTTAGTTGTTCAAGTTGTCGTGAAAGATTTTTTATAATTTCTTTTAAATCTTCATTATCAACATTTGGTTTGCCTCCAAGTTTAATAATTTGCGATGACAAATCTTTAATGGTTTCTTCATCTTTTTGAGTAGATAAAGTTGATAATTTTTCTTTATTCTTAATAAAATCCTCAAGTTGTTTATCTCTTAGAGCTTCAACTCTTCTAACACCTGCAGCAATAGACGATTGGCTTACAGTTTTAAATTTTCCAATATCACCGGTATTTTTGACATGTGTACCTCCACATAATTCTGTTGAAAAGTATGCTTCTTTTTCCTTTCCCATAGATACAACACGGACTTCTTCTCCATACTTTTCACCAAAAAAAGCTAGTGCTCCTTTTTCAATTGCAGCTTTTGGTGTCATAATTCTTGTGGTTACTTCAGAACTATTTGAAACATATTCATTAACTAGCTTATCAATAGTCTCTAACTCTTCATTAGTGATTGGTTTCATATGACTGAAGTCAAATCTTAATCTGTCTGGAGCAACTAATGATCCTTTTTGCATAACATGTTTACCTAAGGTTCTTCTTAATGACTCGTGGAGTAAGTGTGTAGCAGAATGATAAGCTTTTAGATTATCTCTTCTCTCTACATCTATTTTCATTTCAACTACATCATTGATTTTCATTTCTCCAGTTTTCAAAGATCCATAATGAACAAATAAGTCTCCAAGTTTTTTTTGTGTATCTTCTACTTCAAAAACAGAATTACCAGAAACAATTGTACCTTTGTCTCCAAGTTGTCCTCCTGACTCTCCATAAAACGGGGTTTGATTGGTAATGATCATTCCTTCTTCACCAGAAGATAAAGATTTTGTTTCTTTGTTATCTTTAATTAGGTTTAACACAACACCCTCAGACTGATTAGACTCATAACCTAAAAATTCTGTTGGACCAGTTTTATCTTTTATTGAAAACCAAATTGCTTCCTCAGAACTATCCCCAGAACCTTTCCAATTCTTTTTTGCAAGTTCTTTGCTTTTTTTCATTAATTCATCAAATTTCTGATGATCAACTTTTAAAGATTTATTCTTTAAAATGTCTTCAGTAAGATCTAATGGAAAACCATAGGTGTCATATAATTTGAAAGCAACATCCCCAGGTAAAACTTTGTCTATTTTTGCAATTTCATCATTTAAAATTTTGATACCTCTATCTAGTAAAACTAAAAATTTTTCTTCCTCCATCCTTAAAGTTTCTTTGATCAAAGATTGAGACCTTTCAAGCTCTGGGTAGTTTCCTGACATCTCGTTTTTTAATGAGTCAAAAATTTTATAAAAAATTGGTTCTTTAGATCCTAACAAATGAGAATGTCTCATTCCTCTTCTCATAATTCTTCTTAGAACATATCCACGACCTTCATTTGAGGGTAAAACTCCCTCGGCTAAGAGAAATGAACTTGCTCTTAAGTGATCAGCAATTACTCTAAAACTTGATATATTCTTATCTTCTTGTTTGACTTTTGTTGCATCAGATATTGAGCTAATTAATTTCTTAAAATGATCAGTTTGATAGTTATCATGTGTGCCTTGTAAAAGAGCTGCGATTCTCTCTAATCCCATCCCTGTATCAACAGATGGTTTTGGCAAATCTATTCTTTTTTCTTTTGAGACTTGCTCATACTGCATAAAGACCAAATTCCAAATTTCAATAAAACGATCTCCATCTTGATCTTTGGTTCCGGGCAGTCCACCTTTTAAGTGATCACCATGATCATAAAATATTTCTGAGCAAGGGCCACAAGGGCCAGTTTCACCCATTGACCAGAAGTTATCCGATGTTGCAATTCTAATTATTCTGTCTTCACTAAAACCTGCTATTTTTTTCCAGAAATTAAAAGCCTCATCATCTTCATTAAAAACAGTTACATAAAGCCTATTTTTATCTAAACCAAAATCTTTTGTGATTAAATTCCATGCAAGTTCAATTCCTCTTTCTTTAAAATAATCTCCAAAAGAAAAGTTTCCCAACATTTCAAAGAAAGTATGATGTCTTGGTGTATAACCAACATTTTCTAAATCATTATGTTTACCACCCGCTCTAACGCATTTTTGTGAGGTAGTAGCTCTTTGATAATCTCTTTTTTCTAGACCAGTAAATACATTTTTAAACTGAACCATCCCTGAATTAGCAAACATTAAGGTTGGGTCATTGTTTGGGACTAAATTGCTAGATTCAACAATCTTATGATCATTTTTTTCAAAGTATTTAAGAAACGTACTTCTTATTTCATTTAATGATTTGTCCGCCATATTTTTAAAATACAGCTTTTTTGTTCTATGTCTAGATAACGATAAGGGGGAAAGGCGCTTATAATAAGCGCCTTTATAATTTAAAGATGACCTTTAATTCTAGTTCTTCTTTGTAGGAGCAGTTTCTTTTGCAGCCTCTTCTTTTTCAGCTACTTTCTTCTCCTTTTCAATTTTTTCAGGACTTAATGGATTTCCTTCAATTTTCTTTGAAATCACACCAGCTTTTTCTCTAATTGCCATTTCTATTTCTGCAGCAACTTTAGGGTTTTGTGCAAGATAAGTTTTTGCATTTTCTCTACCTTGTCCAATTTTCTCACCTTTATAAGCATACCAAGCTCCTGATTTTTCTATGATATCAGCTTTAGCACCTAGGTCGACTAACTCACCCATTTTGCTAATACCTCTTCCATACATCAAATCAAACTCGACAACTTTAAATGGTGGTGCAACTTTGTTTTTAACTACTTTAACTCTTGTAGTATTTCCAATAATTTCATCTTTGTCTTTGATGGCACCAATTCTTCTAATGTCCATTCTTACAGATGAATAAAACTTAAGTGCGTTACCACCTGATGTTGTTTCTGGACTTCCAAACATAACACCAATTTTCATTCTGATTTGGTTAATGAAAATCATCATTGTGTTTGTATTTGAAATTGAACCAGTTAATTTTCTTAAAGCTTGACTCATTAATCTTGACTGAAGACCAACGTGATGATCTCCCATTTCACCTTCAATTTCAGCTTTTGGAGTTAAAGCTGCAACTGAGTCAATTACGATAACTGAAATAGAGCCTGATTTTACTAATGTATCTGCTATTTCTAAAGCTTGTTCACCAGCATCTGGTTGCGAAATTAAAAGCTCCTCAGTATTTACACCTAATTTTTTTGCGTAAACTGGATCTAAAGCATGCTCTGCATCAACGAATGCACAAATTCCACCTGCTTTTTGAGCTTCAGCAACAACTTGTAATGCTAATGTAGTTTTTCCAGAAGACTCTGGTCCGTAAACTTCAATAATTCTTCCTTTAGGTAAGCCGCCTATTCCTAAAGCTAAATCTAAACTTAAAGAACCTGTTGATATCGACTCTATATCCATTGCTCTTTTTTCACCAAGCTTCATCACAGAGCCTTTTCCAAAATTATCTGTGATTTGGCTGATTGCTGCGTCTAAAGCTTTATTTTTCTCTTTATTATCCAATTCTTGATCTTTAGTAGATTTAACTACTTTTAAGTTATTTTTAGTCATTTTTTGCCTCTTTTTTTAATATTTTTGTCACTCGAATCATGCTTATAAATGTACACATTTTGTTCTCATTGGCAAGATTTATTTATTTAAGCCTAAAAAAGCTAATTTTATCTCAATTTAAGATATTCGCTATTGAGCAATCCGATAGATTTTAAAAGATTAAACTGCGAAAGAATGTAGTTTCTCTCTGAATCTGCTAACGAAATCTGAGCATTCAATAATAAAGAGTTAGACTGAATAACCTCTAAAGTAGTTCTATCTGAACCACTATTATATTCAGCTACAATTCCCTCATTTGCAATTTCAGCAGCATTCACCTGAGCTCTTACTGAATTAAGAAGACTTTTGTTTGATTGATAATTTGACCAGGCGCTCGCAACGTCTGTTTGATTTTTTTTAATCATGTTATTTAAAAGAAGATTTTTTTGAGTTTCCAAACTTTTATTTTTATTTAAATTTGCATAATTTTTACCGCCTGAAAAAAAAGGCCATGTGATAGTTGCTTTTAAAGTATCTTGCTCTTTTTCATCATAGGTAGAACTTAGATCATCCGTTTTTGATCTATCAAAAGATAAGGTTGCTGTTGGAGCTAAATCAGATCTTGCACTAGTTGTATCTTTTTTTGATTGTTCATATTCAAGTTGAGCTATGATTAAATCTGGATTGCCTTTTTTTGATATCTCTATTGCAGAATTTAATTCATTGGGTAAATTAACTATTACGATAGATGATTTATCTAGTGCTTCTGCATCACTAATAGTGCCAATCACATTTTCATAATTTAGCTTACTGGTTAAAAAATCGTTTTCAGCTTGGATTAATTTTGCTTGTGCTCCAGCTAAAGAGGACTCTGATTGAGCAACATCTGATAGGGATATATTACCTCGCTCAAGCCTAATTCTATCTGTTTCAACTTGACGATCTAACAGGTTAACATTGGATTTATTAATCTTAAGTTTTTCATTTGCTGAAATTAACCCCGTATAAGCTTCAATTGATTTATATAGAATTTCTTGCTCTTTTTTTAAAAGCTTTGCTTTAGCTAATTCAATGCCAATTTTACTTTTACTTAATTCAGCACCTCTTCCAAAATCTATTAATGTTTGGGTAATTGTTAATGATTGCACAGTTGGGTCTACATCTGAAATTGTAGCATTAGTTCCATTCTGATTGGTTAATTTATTGGTATCTTCTGAACTTTTACTTCCACTTAAAGTTACAGATGGTAAATATGAACTTATTGACATTTTTAGTTCTTGCTCAGAAATGTTTAAACTCTCTCTTTCAGCATTTAATTCATTGTTGTCATTATAAGCTTTTTTTAATGCTGCAGAAAAAGTTTCAGCACTAGCATTATTTAACAAAAATATGAAACCTGTAATTATAAATAAAATTCTAATCATTTCTTTTTATATACAGCAGATTTAATTTGATGGTTACTATTTAAATTGAATATAACTGATGCATATTTGGGCATATTTCTAAACATGTTTTGAGTAATTCTTTGATAAGTTTGCATAAAATTTAATACATCTCCTCTACTCATTATTTTTGATTTCACTTTGCTTTGAACCCAAAGTTTCCTCTCTTGTTTTAATCTCCATTTTTGTAACAAGCTAAAATTTTTTGCTTTTAGATAAACCAAACAATTTAATTGTGAATATAAATTTTTATATTTTGATTTTAATTGGTTGTTAACATATTTTCTCCAAATCTGCTTTTGATCTTTTGCTTTTTCCAATGAATTAATTGTTTTTTTTAAAGTATTATTTTTTTCTGATTTTGCACCTACACACCATCCTTCAAAAATAATTACATCTGGTCTCTTCTTTAAATCGTACCATTTTTTTTTATTATACCTGTCATCGATAGCTTTATTAAATGTTGGTAATTTTAATCTGTTGAATTTCTTACTTTTTGACTTTTTAAAAAAATTTAACATCATATTTATGTCATGTGTTCCGGGTACACCTCTAGTTAAGAGCATAGGATGAACTCTTTTTGATAAATTTATTCGCTCTTTTCTTGTTTTATAGAAGTCATCTATTGAAATTCTAAAAACATTTAATTTAAAGTATTTTGTTAATATGATTCTGATTAAAGAGCTAATTGTAGTTTTACCTGTTCCTTGCCCTCCTGCTAATCCCACAAAATACGGCCTTTTTTTATCGGCTTTTTTACTGATCCAAAAACATAACGGAATTAAGAAAGATTTAATCATCCTTTCTTTATTTTTAAATTTATCGGCTTTTGTCTCTTGAGATTTAATGAACTTTAAACAGTCTTTTTTTACCTTACGAAAGCATAAACTAAATTGTTGCATGAAAATTATTTTTTATCTAAAGGATGATTTTGACCATCGTTTACTGGAACATCTTTGATATCAAAAGTATCTATTTCATCAATACATCCAACATTAAATCCTGTCATCGCTGGATTTATTCTTGGGTTATGATGGGTATAAATTCCGCAGTCTGAGCAAAAGTAATGTTTAGCTACTTTTGAATGAAATTGATACAGTTTTAACTTATCTTCACCTTTAGTAATTTTAAAATCTTCATTTTTTACCATCGACATAATTGCTCCTTTTCTTTTACAAATAGAACAATTACATTTTATTACTTTGGCTAAGTCTCCCTCTAAATTTATTTCAGCTTCTATAGCACCACAATGACACGATAGTTTTTTCACTATTCTCCCCATTTTCCATGAAACTCATAAACTACTGCAGGTTTATCACCTACTACCCAACCATCATGACCTGGTTCTATTGAATATGCATCACCAGCCTTATAAGTTAATTCAGTTCCATCATCATGTTTTGCGCAAACTGCTCCTGAAACAATTACACCTAGATGTTTTGCTTTACAGCT
>CACEWC010000005.1 GCA_902563075.1 uncultured Pelagibacteraceae bacterium | reverse complement strand
ACGTGACTTTAAATGCTTTGTCATTATCTTCAAAAATTCTCCATGCAACAAGATACATTATGTAAAACAGTGCTAGTATTAACATTGAAGTTATTCTTGCGTCCCAAGCCCACCAAGTTCCCCATGTGGGTTTACCCCATATAGAACCAGTAACAAGAGCTATTATATTAAATACAAACCCAGAGGGTGCCAAACTTTTTGCGATTAAAAAAAAATTTCTTATTTTAAAAATGTATCCAACTATAGATAAAAAAGTAATAGCTGAAAAAATTCCAAGCGAAATCCAAGCTGCTGGAACATGAACATACATTATTCTTACAGAGTGACTTTGCTTATAATCCTCAGGAGATAATATTAACGCCTCTGTTAATCCTATTGAAAGAATAACAATAAATAAAAATAATACATACTTAGGAGCTTTTGATGTTATTGAAAAAATTTTACTCGGTTCAAAATATTTAAACATATATTAGATTATATTTATTATGAAAAAACTGCCTGATCAAGAATGCCAGAGGGAGATAATAACGAAGGGTAAATAAGTAGCACCCTTGATCAGAATTAACCTCATAAAAGCAAATTGCTGTGTCAAAGGTTTGAGCTAAATGTGTTAAAAAAGTGATTTATTTAATTAGATAGCTTGAAATAGCTAGATCCCTTTTTTCCAGAGAAAATTTCTTCAATTAAAGGATGTTTAATTGGTTCATCTGAGTCATCAACAAGAAGATTTTGCTCGGAAACGTATGCTTCGTATGTGATTTCATCATTTTCAGCTAACAGATGATAAAAAGGCTGATCTTTTCTTGGTCTTACATTTTTTGGTATCGATTGATACCATTCTTCTGAATTATTAAATTCAAAATCAACATCATAAATCACACCTCTAAAGTCGAAGTGTTTATGTTTCACTATATCTCCAATTGAAAATTTAGCTTTTTGAATTGCCATCATATTTAGTATGGGTATTTAAAAACAAAAATCAATAAGAAAAATTAAAAGTTTCTATGAAAATATTATTTATGTTAATATCTAGCCTGTGAACAAATCTTTTTTAAAGTTTTTAACAGATTTTGGACCTCTTGTAATTTTTTTTTACTACTACTACGATAGTGGAAAAGACTTAAAAATTGCAATTCCCCCATTTATTATTGCGACAATAATTGCATTAGCTATTGTTTGGTTTTTAGAAAAAAAAATACCAAAGATTCCTTTGTTAAGTGGAGTTTTAATTACTTTATTTGGAGGCTTAACAATTTACTTTGATAATCCAGTTTTTATTTATGTCAAACCAACAATTATAAATATTCTCTTTGCATTCGCTCTGATATTTGGAAGGTACTTCACAAATGAACCTGTCTTAAAAAAATTAATGAGTAACTCTGTTTCTCTAACTGATGAAGGATGGGAAATATTAAATAGAAGATGGATATATTTCTTTTTTGGTCTTGCAATTCTAAACGAAATAGTTTGGCGAACTCAATCTGAAGAATTTTGGGTAAATTTTAAAGTATGGGGACTATTACCAATTACATTCATATTCACCGCTTTTCAAATAGGTTTAATAAATAAGTATAAAACAAATGAATAATAATCTACGTCTAATAATCAATAATGTTAATAAAAAGAATATAGAAGAAAAACATTTTTTTGAAAAAGATGAATTAAAGATTATTTTAGACTTATACGCTAAAATGGTTTCTGAAGGATCATGGAAAGACTATGGACTTAATATTTCAAGCAAACAAGTTGGTTTTAGTGTTTTTAAAAATACTACAGAAAATGCTCTGTATAAGATTTGCAAAAATTTTAAGCCAAAAAATAAAAATCTTAAATACTTAATTACCGATGCAAATGGAAAAATATTTAGAAATTCGTCTGATTTAAATAATCTATTGAAAAATATTAATTGGAAAAAACTTTAAATTATCTTCTTTGACCAAAAAGTCTAAGCAACATGATAAATAAATTAATAAAGTCTAAATAAAGCGTTAATGCACCCATTACAGCTTTTTTGCCCATTAATTCACCTGTGTCACTAGCTGCATACATGTTTTTAATTTTTTGTGTGTCGTAAGCAGTAAGTCCTACAAAAATTAAAACACCTAAAATAGAAATTACGAAATACATCATTGAAGACTTCATAAATATATTAACTATTGATGCGATTATAATACCAATTAAACCCATCATTAAAAATGATCCTAATTTTGTTAGGTCTCTTTTTGTTGTATATCCATATATGCTCATTGCTCCAAATGTTGCAGAACAAATGAAAAATACTCTTGTGATGCTCATGCCAGTATAAACTAATAAAATTGAGGAAAGAGACAGACCCATTAATGCAGCAAAAATCCAAAAAGTTGTTTGCGCTTTAGCTGCGCTCATTTTATTTATACCAAAGCTCATATAAAACACGATTCCAAGTGGAGCTAACATTACTAGCCATTTTAACCCAGACATATAGATCGCGTTACCCACTTGAGTTAGTCCAACTATAGAACCTGAGCTATCAGTCACAACAGACATTTTGAAAGTTATAAGGGCAATTATCCCTGTCATAAGGATTCCCGTTGCCATGTAGTTATATACTTTTAACATGTAGGCTCTTAAGCCTTCATCTGTTACTGCTGTTGATTGTTGTGCAGCTTCTTTTGCTCTTCCTAATATACCTTTTTTATTAAATTCCATATTGTAACATATATAATCTTTTATTAATTATTCAAGATATCAAAAAAACACTAAATGACTAATATTGTAAAATACTAATGAATTACAAAAAATTAGGAAATACTGATCTAGATGTAAGTACAATTTGTCTCGGTACAATGACCTGGGGTGAACAAAATTCAGAGAAAGAGGGTTTTGAACAAATGGATTTTGCTTTAAGCCAAGGAGTAAATTTTTGGGATACAGCTGAAATATATTCAATTCCAATGAGAGAAGAAACCTATGGAGAAACTGAAAAAATAATTGGTAATTGGTTTCAAAAAACAAAAAAAAGGAATGACATTATTCTTGCTACTAAAGTTTGTGGAAACACGTCGAACAAATATATTAGAGGTGGTGGAAATAGTTTTGGTAAAAAGAAAATAAAAGAAGCATTAGATGAAAGTTTAAGGAGATTAAAAACCGACTATATTGATTTATATCAACTTCACTGGCCTGAAAGAAGCACAAATTTTTTTGGTGATTACGGTTATGAACATGACGAAAATGATAAAGATTGGACACCTTTTGAAGAAATTTTAGAGAGTTTAAAAAAATTTATTAAACAAGGAAAAATTAGATATGTAGGTTTGTCGAATGAAACTGCTTGGGGTTTATCGAAATTTCTTGAACTCTCAAAGATGAAAGGGCTTCCAAAAATGATGTCTGTCCAAAATCCTTACAACTTACTAAATCGAACGTATGAGGTTGGTTTAGCCGAAATTTCCATTAGGGAGCAAAGCGGATTATTAGCTTACTCTCCATTGGCGTTTGGATATTTAACAGGAAAATATAGAAATAATAAATTACCAGCAAAATCGAGAATGCAATTATTTAAAAATTTTAACAGATATAAAAATGAAAATGGTCAAAAAGCCATTGATGAATACTACAAAATTTCAAAAAAATATAATTTAGATTTTACTCAAATGTCTTTAAAATTCTGTGAAATTCAACATTTCACAACTAGTGTTATTATTGGGGCAACGACAATGGAACAGTTGAAAACAAATATAGAAAGTGTAAATGTAAATTTAAACAGCGATATAATAAATGATATTAATAAAATTCAAAAGAAATACCCTAATCCATGTCCATAATTAAAAAATTTATCTTCACATTTTTATTTTTAATCATTCCAATTACATTTAGTTTAGCTGATATAAAAAAAGTTGGTAAGTTCAAAGATTGGGAAACATTAGTAATCCAAGAAAGTTCTGGTAAAGTTTGTTTTGCTCAGTCTACCCCTGTTTTACAAGCACCAAAAACAAATAAAAGAGATGCTAGATTATTTGTTACTTTCAGACCGAATGAAAAAATTTCTAATGAGATAAGTGCAACTGCTGGATATGAATTTAACAAAAATAATACTGTTTTAGCAACTTCAGGAAATAACAAATTTAAATTTGATATTAAACAAAAGGGTTTTGCTTGGATGACGAGTAATAAAAAAGAAAACATCATGGTTAAAGTTATGAAAAAAGGATCAAGAATTATGGTTACTGGTTACAATGAAAAAGGTTCACAAACCATAGATCATTATTCATTATTAGGATTCACAAAGGCCTACAATTCTGCAAAAAAAGCTTGCAGTTAATTAATGAAATCAAAAAAAAGAATTGTCTTAGCTTATTCTGGTGGCTTAGATACATCTATAATTCTAAAATGGCTTCAAGAAAATTATAACGCAGAAGTCATTTGTTACACTGCTGATATAGGGCAAGAGATTGATCAAAAAAAAATAATCAATAATGCTAAAAAATTTGGTGTTAAAAAGATCATAATTAAAGATTTAAAAAATCTTTTCGTAAAAGATTACGTTTTTCCAATGATACGAGGTAATGCGATTTATGAGGGAGTTTATTTATTAGGAACTTCTATAGCAAGACCATTAATCGCAAAAGACCAAATAAGAATAGCAAAAAAATTTAAAGCATACGCAGTATCTCATGGAGCAACTGGAAAAGGTAATGATCAGGTCAGATTTGAGTTAGGTTATCACTATTTTGGACCAAAGATAAAAGTTGTTGCACCCTGGAGAATTTGGAAATTAAAATCTAGAAGCGATTTAATTAATTATGCAAAAAAACATAAGATACCTATCCCCAAAGATAAAAAAGGTGCACCCCCTTTTTCTGTTGACGATAATTTATTTCATACCTCAACTGAGGGTAAAATTTTAGAGAACCCAAAAAATTCAGCTCCAGAATTTATTTTCCAAAGAACAACTTCCCCTGAAAAAGCACCGAATAAACCAAGTTTTATCTCAATTAATTTTAAAAATGGTGACCCTGTTGGAATAAATGGAAAAAAATTAAATCCTGAAAACATTCTTACCAAATTAAATTTTATTGCTGGAAAAAATGGCATAGGAAGAGTTGACCTAGTTGAAAATAGATTTCTTGGAATTAAATCAAGAGGAGTTTATGAAACACCGGGCGGAACACTTTTGATTCATGCCCATAGAGCTATTGAGTCAGTGACATTGGATAAAGAAACAATGCACAAAAAAGATTCGATTATGCCAAGATATGCCGAACTGATTTATAATGGTTATTGGTACTCAAAAGAGAGATTTAAATTACAAAAAATTATTGATCAAAAAAGGAATAAGGTGAATGGGTCAGTAAAACTTAAACTATACAAAGGGAATATTACTATTCAATCTAGAATTACAAAAAGTAATGCATACTCAATGAAAAAAGTTTCTTTTGAAGAAAATAAAACATTTAATAAATCTAATGTTGAAAGATTTATTAATTATCACAAGAAAAAACTGAGATATTAATAAGTTTTAGGACAATTTATAGTTTGTTAAATTTATTTTTAGCTATATCTTAGAATTATGGAATCACTTAAAAATTGGATGAGAGATACAGCAAACATTTTGTTTGATGATAGTAAAAATGATCTCCGTTCTCTTCCTAAAACTGTTAGGTTGCAAATTTTATTAGTTTTAAGCTTTATATGGACCACAGTTTTTAGTTTATATGTTTTTTCATACACAACTTTTGTTTTTGGTTGGACTGGCCTTTTTTTAGCTCACATTGGTTTAATCTTTGCTGTGTATATGACCTTTAAACATTTTCATAGAGCAGAAGAAAATTCAGCTAGTGTTTTTAAAACAAAAAATTTTGACCCTTTTAAAATAATGGTGCTTGTTTTTGTGATTGTGTTTATATTTGTTTTTTCAAAAGGTATTGAAGTATTAACAAGTCCGAATCCATATTCTTATTCAATTCCTTATGAGGGTTCTTCAAAATCAGTGTTTGAAAAATGGTTGCCTTTTAGTAAAGATAAATAATGGAAAAAATAGCAAAAAATTTACAGCTTATTTTAATGGTTATCATTTTAATAAGCACAGTTATTGCTGTCGGTATAGAAATGTACAAAATGTTTGAGAATAGATCAGTAACTTTAGCAGATTTATTATTAATGTTTCTTTACCTAGAAGTGCTAGCGATGGTAAGAGTTTTTTGGAACCAACAATCAATTAGTATTACGCTTCCATTATTAATTGCGATAACTGCTTTAGCGCGATTTATTATTCTTCAAGGTAAGGAAATGGATCCAACAGCATTAGTTTATGAAGCTATTGCCATTGTTCTAATTGCTGGTGCAATTGTTATTTTAAGATTAAGACATAGCGACAAGCTTGGTTTAAAGAAAAAAAAATCAAAATAAATCAAAATGAAATTTGAAGCCTCAAAGGCTGCGGCCTTAAATAGATTAAATAATTTTGTAGAAAGAAATCTTTCTGAATATTCCAAACTAAGAAATTTTGATTTTGGTCCAGAAAACAGAACAAATATATCTGGTTTATCTCCATATATTACTCATGGGGTTGTCAACGAGAAAGAAGTTATTGAAAAATCACTAAGCAAGTTTTCTTTTTCAAAAAATGAAAAATTTATTCAAGAAGTTTTGTGGCGAACATATTGGAAGGGTTGGTTAGAGTTACGACCAAACGTTTGGACAGATTACTTAGTAGAGTTAAATAAAATTCGAGAAGAATATAAAAATAACCAAAATTACAAAAATGCAATAGATGGAAAAACCAATATTGAATGTTTTAATTACTGGGTAACAGAACTTAAAGAAAATAATTATTTACATAATCATACTAGAATGTGGTTTGCTAGTATTTGGATTTTTACATTAGAATTACCCTGGCAATTAGGAGCAGAGTTTTTTATGCAACATCTTTATGATGGCGACTCTGCATCTAATACTCTTGGTTGGAGATGGGTAGCTGGAATTCAAACACAGGGAAAACACTATTTAGCAACTGAGTGGAATATTAAAAAATTCACAAATAATAGATTTAATAATATTAAATTAAACGATACTGCTCCTCCAAAAGTTTCTGAAAAAACTTACTCAATAGTTAAACAAGATTTTAGCAATAAAAATATAGATGATGAAAATCTTTTTATTTTTGAAAATAGTTTATCATTTGAAACTACAGATTTTCAAAATCATAAATTTAAAAAAATTTATATAATTTCAAATAAAAATGAAAATAGATCTATCAAACTTAGTGAAAAAGTTATTAAATTTAAATCTCTTTTAATTAGTGATCAAAAAAAAAGATTAGAAAATAAATCTATCGATTGCGAAGAAGTAGATATAAGTGAAATTAAAGATACAAACGAAAAAGTTATTGCGTTATATCCAACAGTTGGTGAAAACCTGGATTATTTAAACTCAAATAAATTAAAAATAGATTTTTTATATAGAAAACTTGACAGATATTCTTGGCAATACTGTAACAAAGGTTTTTTCAATTTTAAAAATTATATTCCTAAAATAATTTCATCTTTAAATTAAAACCACCTGAACATCCCGATAATTGCTGCAGTAGCATAAAAGAATTGTAAAAATAGTATTCCTCTGTGACCGCCCCTATAAGCCCAAATTCCAATTAGGATTGCAGATATAAGTAATAAACAAAAACCAAAAAACTCTATGCCAATATTCATAGCTACAAATAATGAATATAATATAGCAGTTATAACTCCTGCCCATTCAAAAATTTTATTATTCATTTTCTAATTTGAATTTTTTTCTATTATAAATTTTTTTTTTATTTTTTACTATTTTATTTCTTAGCATTGGTGAGCTTAATAATTTGGCCATTGGATTTTTCTTTTTTAATTTTTTTCTTTTTTTCCTCATAAGAGTCTCTTAAAATTATCATATAAAATTTTTGAATAATTATTCATATCTTTCATATTTTTTTTTGCAGATTGATCAAATTTTTCTAATGCGCCATCACCAAGTTGATCCTCGAGTGCCTTTTTGTATTCTGGTACACAACCCCATTCATTAACTGTTGTGTCTTTAATTTCTATATGGAATTGGATGCCATATGCATGATCTTGATATTTAAAAATTTGATACTTAGTTACGTGTGATGACGCTAATAAAGTGATATCAGGATTTTTATCAACCCCCTTAACCTCATAAGAATGCCATTGTAAACTTTTAATATTATCTGGAAATTTTGAGAACAAAATATCTTTTTTTTTATTGTCAGTAAAATTTATATCCATCATGCCAATTTCTGCTGGATTTGATTTTACAACTTTGCCACCAACTACTTCGCCTAATAACTGACAGCCTAAACAGAAACCTAAATAAGGTTTTTTAAAATTTACTACAAATTCTTTTATTCTTTTTTTTTCTTCAATTAACCAGGGATACTCTTTTTCCATATAGGTATCCATCGGTCCACCCATACATAACATTCCATCATATTTTGTTAGGTCATTTGGAATTTTCTCACCTTCATCAAGTTCGATTGTTGTAAGATTTAAATCATCAGCCAACATTAGATCCTTTATGTAACCTGGATCTTCAATTCTAATATGTTGTAGAATAAGTATGTTCAATACTTAATATTTTAACCGAGTTAAATTTTATTAACAATAATTTACTGGTTAAAAAAATAAAAATTTTTTAAATTATCTCGCCAGTTTAATGAATATATCACCCATACCAGCATCTAAATTCTCTAAAGGTGTATTGTTTCTTAACTCACAATACCTACCAGTAACTTGATGGCTTTTAACAAAATCTATTTCATCTTTTTCACAACTTTTTCCATTATGTAGCAAACCTATAACTATTCGATCGTCAAGACTATACACCTCTGATTTATTAATTTTTTTACCATCACAAAAATAATCTTTATTTACTCTGTTTGGAAAATCTTGTTTATCGCAAGGATTTTTAATTGTTAAAACATAAAATTCCTTCAAGCCATCTTTAAATTCATATTTCATTTTTTGAGTTTCAGAGTACTTCATAAGATCACATGAACATGGAACACAACATCTATAATAATTTCCACAAATTTTTTTTTTGGTTTTAGATTCCTCAACAAATAAAAATTCTGAGTCGCTATTTGGATCAATCAAAGATCCAGAAACTGCACAGTATAATTTATTAAATTCGATAAAATCCTTATAAGTAATTTTTTTATCTATAATATATTTAAAAAACTTAGGTCCTGCCGCATTTCTATTTTTATCTGGAAATATTCTTGACCAATCAGTAATAAGCTCCTTGTGATAGTTTTTTTCTTCAGCAAACGATTTAAACTGAAATAATATTAAAAATATAATCAAAGAAAGATTTAAAAATTTTTTCATTTTTGCTTTATGGTAATTGTTTGATTTAATTCACTTACATTGAATAATCTTTTTGTTCCATTGGTCCATTTAATCTCTACTTTAAAATTTTTTTCATTTTTTCTAATTCCATAATGTGCCACAGGCTCCATTTGACATAAGTAACCAGATCCTGCATCAATAGTTTTGGAATGCTTTCTTTTATTAGTTATTAATGTTACCGTAGCTCCTCTCGCTGGGGCACCATATTTATTTAACGGTTTAATTCTTAGGTATTTATTTTCTTTGTTAACTTTGGCTTTATACAAAGTTAATGGTTGTTCTTTACTTTCACCACGAGCAACTAACAATTCTAAAACTCCGTCATTATCAATATCTGCGACTGCTGCCCCAGTCCCATACCCATTAGCTTCGAGACCAACTTCAAAATTTATCTGTTCAAATTTTCCATCATCTTTGATACGAAATAATTTATTTGGTTCTGCAATATTGTTCATAAAAACTTCATCAAAACCATCGTTATCAAAATCTGCAGAAATAATTGTTCTTATTCTGGAAGGTTTATCAAAATCTTTATTTCCTATGTCCTTAAATTCATTATTTTCTAAAACCCAAGCTCTATGATACCCAAGCCAATTACCACTCAAAATATCTAATCTACCTCGATAATATATGTCTGATAAAGCTGTACCTCTCCCATTTTGGATTTCATCATCTACTCTGTAATCAAATGCTACATCTTGAAAAATTCCATTATTATTCTCATAAAGAAAATTTGCTCCTCTCTCATTAGCAGCAAACACATCAATCTTATCAGAAATAATATGTCCAGCTACAACTGCTCGACCACCAGTGATATTATCAAGATTTAAACTCTGAGCCTTATCTTTAATCAATTCATCTTCAATCTCATAAAATCTGGTCGGGCCTCCGTAATTTGCTACATAAACCCCATAATTTCCATCACCCTTTCTGTCGACACAAACAACTGATCTGCCTGCTGTTAAATTAAGATCTCTCTGGTTTTTTTCGATTTCAAATAAATCTATATAATTATTATTTTTTTCTAAATCTATAAGTCTATCTGAATATTTTTTTGTACCACTATAAGTATCAGTGTTAAGAAAATATATTTCTTCGTATCCATCTTTATCTATATCGCAAGCAGCTACACCAATTGTTCTTCTAAACTCATCTGTAAATTTTTTTTGTTTCACAATATTAATTAATTTTCCGTCTTCGTAGGATAAAGCTAAATTAAGATAACCAAAACCTGTGACTACAAAATCAAAATTTCCATCTTGATTTACGTCCGTTACAGAAACTCCATAACTAAGTCTTTTGGGATTATCATCAATTTGGTTTGTAATATCCTCAAAGAAATCAGCATATAGACCGTTTGGGGTAAGTAGTAAGAATAAAACTACTATTTTTTTTAAATATTTATTTATTTTAATTTTCATTTTTTTTACTTTTATATTTTTTCATCCAACTACTAAAAATTTTTATAGCATCCTCCATATCCACAGTTTTATTAGGATGGTTCTTTGCTCTACCTAGCATTGTTGCGATTACATTCACCTGATACTTAATTGGACGATTTTTAATAGTTTTAATTGTGTAAAGAGCTTTTTCCTTGTTTTTAAAACCCAAACCTTGAGTAGTGGTTTTAGGATTGTAATCTGAATAAAGAGATAAATTTATAGGTTTAGTTTTTTTACTTAATGGCATTTTATCTATAATTTTAAAAATTATTTTATAATTAAGTTTATTCATCTTCTTTTTGGATTTGCCGTCAAAACCAATTAAATCAATTGATGATTTTTCCTGCTTATTGATTTTACAAATTAATTTTACAAATCTTTTATGAAAATCTTTTATTTTATCTTGATATATTTTTTTGGCTTCTAGATAAATTCTATCGTTATAGCTCGTTGTAGAAACAAGTAAAATTCTACTTTTCCATTTGTACTTTCCTAGGTTCATACTTTTTTACTAGAACATCTTTTTGAGCAATATTTAACTTTTTCCCAATTTAATTTCCATTTCTTACGCCAAATAAAGGGTCTTTTACAAACAATACAGATTTTAGAGGGAAGATTTTCTTTTTTCACTAAATTGTATTTTGTTTAATAAATTTATCGGCTGCAGATAAAATCATTTTTTTTCTATCTACTTTCATTTTATCAAAAATTCTAACCATCATTGAAAGTCTTGGATTTTTTAAAAAAAATTTTCTATTACGATCTATAAATCTCCAGTAAAGTCCGTCCATCGTGTTACACCATTCTCCTTTTTTAAAATCCATCATTTTCATAAAATAACTTGATCCACAAATATAAGGTTTAGTTGCGAAAATTCCCCCATCACTAAATAATCCCATACCATACACGTTCGGAACCATAACCCAATCAGAGGAGTCGACAAACATCTCCATAAACCATTTATAAACAAACACTGGTTTGATCTCACAAAGATTCATGATGTTTGATAAAATCATTAATCTTTCAATATGATGAGACCATCCATAATTTAAAGCATTTTTAATTGCGTAATCTAGTGGAGGTAAACCAGTCGTTCCGTCATACCATGACTTTTTCATTTTACGATTTTGTTTGAAAAAATTTCCAGTTTCCATTTCATTTGAGTAACTTTGATAAATTCCTCTCATAAATTCTCTCCATCCTATAACCTGACGAACATAACCTTCTAGAGAATTTAATCTAATTTTTTTACTCTTATGAAAATCTAAAACTTTTTTGATAATAAATTCAGGTGTGATTAAACCTAGGTTGATATAAGGACTTAAAGCGCTGTGAAATAAGATATTATCTTTTTGATCTACTGCGTCTTCATAATCACCAAATAAATTAGATTTTTCTCTAATAAAAAAATTCAATAATTTGACCACATCATTGTACTCTGTGGCAAACCAAAAATTTTCGGTTGTTCCTGGATGATCTTTAAATAGTTTTTCAATAATGGGTTTTAATTTTTTAGTATGATTTGTTTCATTAATTTTAGGAAACTTTGGAATAGAAATATTTTTTGGTAACTTATTTCTATTATCTTCATCAAAACTCCATTTACCTCCAATAGGATTTCCATCAGAACCCATTAATATTCCAGATTTCTTTCTCACTTCCTTATAAAAAGTTGCCATGAAAGGTTTTTTTGATTTAGATAGATATTGTTTAAATTCATCTCTTGAGTTCAAAAACATCGGAGTTTGAACGATATTCCATTTGATCTTTTCTTTTTTCACGAAATGATTAATTTTTTTCTCAAAAAATTTATCCTCAACTTCAAAACTTGAAATCTCTTTTATTTTTTTTGAATTAATTACTTTTTTTAATTTTTTTAAATAATCATCTTTAAATTCTTTATCCTCAATTTTAAAATATTCTAATTTAAACTTATCTTTTCTGAGGTTTTCCGCATGTGAACGCATTGATGACAAAAAGAGAAGTATCTTATTTTTATGATGTTTTTCATAAGTACATAATTGATAATCCTCTGCCATAAAAATTAGGTGGTCTTTTTTGAAGCGATCCAAGTATTTTGATGGAAATAATTGATTGCCCAGTATAAAAAATAACTTCATAATTAAATATAACTAATAAAAATTTTTATGTCAGAAAAATATCTTATTCTTGGTGCGACAGGTTCAATCGGATCTAGTTTAACTGAACAATTAGTAAATTCGGGAAATTCAGTTCATTTGGTTGGCAGAAATGAAAATGAAACAAAAAATATTTCTGAGAAATTAGGTTGTAGTTTTACAATAGCCGATGTTTTGCAGGATGGATTTGTGGAAAAGGTTAAAAATGATATTTCTGATGTAAAAGGAATTGCCTACTGTGTAGGTTCAATTGATTTAAAACCTTTGAGAATGGTCAATGAGCAGGATTTTAATAAGTGTATGAAATTAAATTTATATTCAGCAGTTGAAGTGATAAAAGGCTACCAGGATAGTTTAAAAAAGAATAAAGGTTCGGTAGTTTTATTTTCCACAGTTGCAGCTCAAAGAGGTTTTACAAATCACGCTATAATTGCTTCTACTAAAGCTGCTGTAGAGGGTTTAACTGTTTCTTTGGCAGCGGAATTTGCTCCTAATATAAGAGTGAACTGTATTGCACCTAGTTTGACTAACTCGAAAATTGCTGAGCCAATGTTAAAAAATAAAGCATTAGCAGATGGTATAGCTAAAGCTCATCCTTTAAAAAGATTAGGTGAAGGTAAGGACTCTGCCTCTCTTGCAAAATTTCTTATCACTGACGACAGTTCTTGGGTTACAGGTCAAATCATTGCTGTTGATGGTGGTAGATCAAAACTTTCTTAAAGTGAAAAGAACGCTTGTTACAATTTTTTTATTTACACTTTTTATAAATTACTCATTCGCTGATAATTTAAGATTTAAGAAGATTGTAAATTTAAAAGGTCCATGGGGATCTACTTTTATTAATGATACAGAATTATTAATTACCGAAAAAAGTGGAGAAATTAAATTAATAGACCTTAATTCTAAAAAAATTTCTTCATTAAATCACAATCTTAACTATTTAGAGCATGGTCAGGGTGGTTTATTAGACATTCTTTATAAAGATGATTTTGTCTATGTTTCCTATACCGAAAATAGAGGAAATTGGAAAACTAGTACTTCAATAGCAAAATCGAAATTTAAGGAAAAAGATTTAATATTTAAAAATATTTTTCAAGCTAATCCACCTATAGATTCAGGATATCACTTTGGATCAAGGTTGGCGATCAAAGACGGTTATCTTTTTGCGTCTGCTGGTGAACGAGGTCAAGGTATGATTGCACAAGATCCTACAAAGCATCCTGGCAGTATCATTAGAATAAATATTGATGGAAGTATCCCAAAAGATAATCCAAAATTTCAGGGTAAATCAGATTGGTTACCTGAAATTTATCAAATAGGTATTAGAAATCCTCAAGGTCTAACTTTATCACCATTTGATGAAAAAATTTATATGAGTAATCATGGAGCGAGAGGTGGGGATTGGTTTGGTGAAGCAAAAAAAGGTGAAAATTATGGATGGAAAATTTTAGGTTGGGGAGGGACAAACTATTCAGGTATTCCCATCGGTCCAAAATGGAAACCAGGTTTTACAAAAGCGATACAATATTGGGTGCCGTCCATAGCAACAAGTGCAATCACAATTTACAAAGGAAAAGAGTTTAGTGAATGGGATGGACATGCTTTAATTACTTCACTTAAAGACAAATCTTTGAGAAAATTAATATTTGACGACTTATCTAATGTAAAAGAGGAAATCATATTTAAAAATAAAATTGGAAGAATAAGAGATATACAAGTACATCCTAATAACGGAAAAATTTACTTTTTAGGAGAAGACGCTCTCTGGCTAATGGAGAAAATCTAATTTTTTAGATATAAGTAACCACTTAATTCGATTAAAAGATTATATCTAAACAAATTTATGAATTGGGTAGTTTTTACAATTTTAGCGGCTTTTTTTCAAAATCTAAGAACTTCATTACAGAAAAAATTAAATAAAGATTTATCATTGGTTGCTTCTGCATACGTAAGATTTGCCTTTGCATTACCATTTGCTTTTGTATTATTTTTTATTTTTCATGATTTTGATATCATTTCAGAAATTCTAGATCAAACTAACTTCATTTTTTTTACTTTTTTAGGGTCTATTTTACAAGTTACTTTTACAATAACACTATTATACCTTTTTAGATTTTCGAATTTTGTTGTCGGTACTTCACTAAGTAAAACAGAAGTTATTCAAATTGCGATTTTTGAATATATCATATTAAAAGATAAACTAAATTTGCTTGGTGTTTTTGGAATAATAATTGCAACGCTTGGGGTTATTATTATCTCAATCAAAAATTATAAATTGTTTTTTAAAAATTTTTTTTCAAAGGTAACACTTCTTGGATTGGGAGCAGGACTATTACTGGGTCTCAGTGTTGTCTACTTTAGGGCAGCAGCACTAACACTTGAAAATTTTTCCTCTAATTTCGATAAAGCGCTTACTACAGTTTTTTTTGCTTTAGTAATTCAAACTATAATCATTAGTGCATATCTGATAATTTTTGAAAAATCGGAATTCAAAAAATTTTTTGATAATAAATTTGAAATATGCTTGACTGGATTAGCTGGTTTTTTAGCGACACTATCATGGTTTTTTGCTTTCACTTTAATTCAAGCATCTTTTGTAAGAGCTGTTGGTCAAATTGAAATATTTTTTAGTTACATCTCATCAAAATATCTTTTTAAAGAAAAAATAACTTTTATTGAAATTTTAGGTATTTTGATATTTATAGCTGGTGCAACTTTATTGCTTTTAACAAGAACAACTTAATCTTTAATTATTTAATAATTTATTTTTTGCCTTTTCAAACTCTTCTTGAGTTAACACACCGCTTTCTTTTAGTTCATTCAATTTTTCTAATTCATTACTCAAAGATTTATCAGTGTTTGAATCCTCATTATTTTCATCTATTTCATTTTCACCTTTGTTAGCTTGGTTAGCTTGTTTCGCACTAACACCGCTCATGATAGCTTTCGTCCCTAAGTATAAGACAAAGAATAAAATAGGAATTACCAGTCCAAAAAAAATTAATTTTTCCATTACCTAATCATCATCCTCTTCTCTCCAATTTTTTTCATACATAAGCCAAGCTGCATATATAACTGAAAATGTTCCGACAATCATACCATAATCAAAACCTGTTTGTTGATCATATAAGTACCAGCCCAATTGGGTAGCTCCAATGGTAGGAACTGTTAAAATTAAGAATACTATTGCAATTCTATAAGGATATTTAGGTTTCTTCACGCCTCAAAATATCAAAAAATTTAATAGGTTGTAACTTTAAAGTTGCGATCTTTTGAAACACTCTACAGTATTTTTTAATAAACAAGCGATTGTCATTGGCCCAACTCCACCCGGAACTGGTGTTAATGCTTTAGCATTTTTTGAAACTTCATCAAATGCAACATCGCCAACAATACCTTTATCTGTTTTGTTAATTCCAACGTCAATTACGATTGTGTCTTTTTTAACCCAATCGCCTTTAACAAGTTCAGGGATACCAACAGCAGCTATAATAATATCTGCTTCTAAACATTCAGCCTTGAGATCTTTTGTTTTTGAGTGAGTAATTGTTACCGTGCAATTTTCTTTTAAAAGAAGTTGTGTCATCGGTTTTCCATTTAGATTAGATCTTCCAACTACAACTGCTTTTTTTCCACTTAAGTTTGGCTCAATTTTTTTAATTAATAAATAACAGCCTAGTGGAGTACATGGCACGGAACTCTCGTAACCTGAAGAAAGATTGCCAACATTCATAGGATGAAATCCATCAACGTCTTTAGATGGGTGAATAGCCTCAATAATTTTTTGTTTATCGATATGTTTTGGCAAAGGTAGCTGAACTAAAATACCTGAAACGCTCTTATCTTTATTAAGGTCATTAATTTTATCCAAAATAACTTTTTCTTCCACAGAGTCTGGGTATTTAATTACATCAGATTTTAAACCAACCTCTTTTGCTGATTTCTCTTTGTTTCTTACATATATTTGACTAGGGGTAAGATCTCCAATCAAAATCACCGTTAAACCTGGCACTTTATTATACTTATTTTTTAATTCAGCTACTTCTTGTTTAAGTTCTTCTCTTAATTCAGCCGCTGCTTTTTTTCCATCAATTAGAATCATAAGTTTTAAAAAATTAAAGGTGCGATGTAGAGTTTCATACACATTTCTATAAACCAAATCAATAGAAGTAATATAATGGGTGAGATATCTAAGGATCCTAAATTAGGTAAAAAACGTCTAATTTTATTAAGTATAGGATCTGTTAAACGATATGTTAATTCTAAAATTGAATAAACAAATCTATTTTGTGTATTTAAAACATTAAAAGCAACCAACCAGCTTATAATTACATTCGCAATTACTACGTAGGAATAAAGCTTTAATATTTGTAAAGCTAAATAAAAAATGGCTATCATTTTTTTTCTATATAAATAGATGAACTTGGGAATGCAAAAGACGCTTTATTTTTTTCAACAATCTTTTTTATTTCAATTGCTAATTTCTCTTTTACTGATAACCACTCGTTCCAACTGTCTGATTTAGTAAAACAACGAACATACATATCAATTGAGCTATCAGAAAATTTGTCAACCCTGACTGCAATTCCTATACTAGTGTTAAAGTCCTCACTTTTTTGAATGTGGTCTTCAATTTCATTTCTTATCGTTTTTAATTGATCAACTGTTGTGTCATATTGAAGAGTTATAATCCAACTTATTAACCAATTTGAAGTTTCACTAACATTTACAACTGCATTTTCAGCAAATTGAAAGTTAGGAATAATTGCAAGAGATTTATCAAACTTTCTTATAGTTGTTGATCTAAACCCAATTTTTTCAACTATACCTTCTATAATTCCCTCAACTAATATCCAATCACCTATTTTAAATCTTTTTTCAACAAGAACTAAAATACCTGAAATCAAATTTTTAAATAAATCTTGGGCACCCAAAGCCACTGCAACACCAAATAAACCAAGACCAGCAATAATTGGTCCTATCTTTATTCCCCAAAGTTCTAACACAGCAGCTAGACCTAAAATAAAAATGAGTATTTTTAAGGATTTAATGATCCATCCAATTAACTCTCTTGTTAAAAGTTTATCAAGTCCACTTAAAATATAAGAAACAGGTTCAATAATTTGATGTATCACCCAAAAGATTAAAATTGTTATTAAAGTTCTATTTATTGTGTCAACAACTTCTCTTCCTTCAATTGAAAAAGTCATATAATAACTTGCGATGAAAAACCCCAAAACAATTGGTAAAAATCTTGCTGGTCCAATCAATGAAGACACAAAAGTATCATCTAATTTATTAGTAGTTCTTTTAGAAATTATCTCTAATTTTTTAATAATAAGTTTACTTATTAATCCTCTAAATATTAAAAAAATTAAAAATATTCCAATACCAATTAATATTTGAAAAATATCTACTCCTAGTATCCCTCTGTTCCAGACTGATAAAAAAACTTCAGAAAAATTATTTATTATTTCCATAATTAAATTTTATATAACAAAAATTCCTCTTCTCCAGGATTAAAAAGAAATATCTTTTTCCACTTAATTTCATTTAATTTAGCTGATGTTTTTTCACCTATACACATCAAATTAGTACTCATCCAAAGACTCTCTAGGTGATTAAATTTTATAAACTTTAAAAAACTTGATGCGCTATTTTGTGAATAAACGTAAACCATATCAGGCATATCAAGTTTTAACTTATTGATAAAATCATTATCAAATTTTTCATTATGTATAGTTTCATAGTTTATCAATCTCTTAACTTCATATCCCTCATTTTGCAGTTGATTATCAAGATCCACTGAAATGTTTTCTCCACTTACATAAATTAATTTACCCTCTGTTTTCTCAAAATTCTGCAATATCAATTCTTTCAAATTTAGAACGTTTCCCTCTGCAGCTATTGTATTAGAAAAACCATGACTTCTTGCTTCTTGTTCAGTTGCATTCCCTACACAAAAACATTTTATATTTTTATCGAGTCCAGTTAAATTTAAAAATTTCACAGCGTTAGAACTTGTAAAAATGATACCCCTAAATTCAGAAAGATCTATTTCTTCATGCAGAATTTTTTTAATTGATAATAAAGGCAAATGAGAAACCTTATGACCAAGAGACTGGAACTTGATGATCATTTCAGAACAGTCTTCTATAGGTCTGGTTAATAGAATATGCATTTTATTTTTTATAAGAATTATTTGATTTTATTTTTAAAATTTGACCAATCTCATTTCCGAGTTCTCTAAAATTTTCTAATTTGTCGGATTTTTTTTCATAAAATCTTTGTGAACCATCTAATGAGAAAAGCTCAGCTTCTACTATAATTTTGTTTTCATCTATTTTAGAATAAATTCCAACTGCTGTTTCACAATCCCCCTCTAAAATTTTTAGAATATTTCTTTCAGCATGTGCTCTTTTATAAGTTTCTATATGATTAATCTTTTTTAACATTGAAATCATATCTTCATCATTTTCTCTGCACTGTATAGCAATTATACCTTGTCCCGCACTTGGAATTATTTCCTCAATAGAAAAAATATCTGAAATTTTATCTTCTAATTTAAGGTACTTTATTCCAGCATAAGATAAAATTATTGCATCATACTCACCATCTGCTAATTTTTTTATTCTAGTGTCAACATTCCCTCTTATAAGTTTACAATTAACATCAGGCCTAATTTTTTTAATTTGAAATTGTCTCCTATAAGAAGATGTTCCAATAACAGCATTCTTTTTTAAATCTTTAAATTTTTTATTTCCATTAATTATTGCGATTTCTCTCGCATCATTTCTTTCAAGAAATGTATCTGTTAAAAGACCATTAGTTTCAATTGCTGGCATGTCTTTTAGTGCATGAACAGCTAGATCAATATTATTTTTTTGAAGCTCTAGTTCGATGCTGCTTGAAAACAAACCTTTGCCACCAATATCGGATAATCTGGTATCTAGTATCTCATCACCTTTGGTAGAAATTTTTACAATATTTATATCCTGATTAATAAAGTTGGTTACCTCAATAATTTTCTCTTTTACTTTTTGTGCATATAATAATGCTAACTTACTTCCTCGGGACCCAATTGTTATTTTCTTTTTCATAAAAAAATCATTTCTTACTTGTATTGGGATTGTACAATTATTAAAAACTATTTGTATGAATAAAAAACCCTTAATTCTTGGAATAGAAACTAGCTGTGATGAAACCGCAGCGTCCTTAATTTCAGAAAATGAGCAAGGAATACCAATAATTCTCTCTAATATTATTTCGAGCCAAACAGAAGTTCATAAAGAATTTGGTGGCGTTGTCCCAGAACTTGCTGCCCGATCCCATTTAGAAAAAATTGATTGGATTGTTCAAAAGGCTTTGAATGAAAGTGGAAAAAAAATAGACGAAATAGATGCAGTTGCTGCAACGGCTGGACCAGGATTAGTTGTTTGCTTATCGGTTGGTTTAAGTTTTGGTAAAACCTTTGCTAATTTAATTAAAAAACCATTTATAGCAGTTAATCATTTAGAAGGTCACGCTTTAAGTCCAAGAATTAATTCAGAGTTAAAATACCCGTATTTATTTTTATTGATTTCAGGTGGACATTCACAATTTTTAGATGTTAAAGGACTTGGAAATTATAAAAGATTAGGCACTACTATAGATGATGCTTTAGGTGAAGCTTTTGATAAAACAGCAAAATTATTAGGAATAGAATTTCCAGGTGGGCCAAAAATTGAAGTTTTTGCTGATAAGGGAAATCCTGAAAAATATGATTTACCAAAGCCAATTATTAATAGAGGAGGTTGTAACTTATCATTCGCGGGCTTGAAGACAGCAGTTTTAAAAATATCGAAAAAAATAAAAACAGAACAAGATAAATTTGATTTAGCAGCTTCATTTCAAAAAACAATTATAGAAATCCTGTATAAGAAAACAAAAATTGCTTTTTTAGAGTTTGAAAAACAAAACAATTTGAATAAAAAAAAATTTGTTGTTGCCGGTGGTGTTGCAGCTAACAAAAAAATTAGATCAATGTTAATTAATCTATGTAAAGAAAAAAATTATGAGAGTATATTTCCACCAATAGAACTATGTGGTGATAACGCTGCAATGATAGGGATGGTAGGCTTAGAAAAATTTAAATTGAATCAATTCAATGATTTGAATTATCCAGCAAAACCCAGATGGCCACTAGATGAAAAAGCTTATTTCTTAAAAGGAGCAGGTGTAAAATTATAATGCAATACTGGTTACTTAAATCAGAGCCTGATGTTTGGTCAATTGATCAACAAAAAAAAGCTGGTGAAAAAGGAGCGCCCTGGGACGGTGTAAGAAACTATCAAGCAGCAAAGAATTTAAAAACTATGAAAAAGGGTGATCAATGTTTTTTTTATCACTCAAATATTGGAAAAGAAATTGTTGGAGTAGTAGAAGTTGTGAAAGAACATTACATTGATAAAACAGACAAATCAGGAAGATTTGTTGCTGTGACTGTTAAGTTTTTGAAAAGACTTAATAACCCTGTGTCTTTAGAGCAAATTAAAAAAAACAAGGATTTAAGCCATTTATCTTTAATTAAACAAAGTAGATTATCTGTAATGCCTATTGA
Source organism: uncultured Pelagibacteraceae bacterium (assembly GCA_902563075.1). GTDB lineage: Bacteria > Pseudomonadota > Alphaproteobacteria > Pelagibacterales > Pelagibacteraceae > Pelagibacter. The sequence goes on along the minus strand of CACEWC010000005.1, from coordinate 38,541 downwards.
CTCTAAAAGCTGGAAGATTTTAAATAAAATGAGTAAATAATAAAAAAAATGCCAAAAAAAAAGAAATCAAAAAAGAAAAAGACCAAAAAGACAAAGAAAAAAAAATCTTCAAAAAAAATAAGAAAAATAAAAAGAGTCTCGAAAACTAAAAGATCTACAGCTAAAAGATCTAAAAAGAAAAATATCGATAAAACGTCATCTAATGATCAAGTTATTAAAACTAAACCTGAATGGGTAAAAAGAGGTTTAGCAAATAAAGCTCAATATCAAAAAAAATATTCTGATTCTATTAAAAATAATAATTCATTTTGGAAAAAAGAAGGAAAGAGGATTACTTGGATAAAACCTTACAAAAAAATTAAAGATGTCAAATATAGTAAAGACGAAGTGAGAATTAAATGGTTTGAAGATGGTACTTTAAATGCATCTGCAAACTGTATTGATCGTCATTTAAAAGATAAAAAAGATAAAACTGCAATAATATGGGTAGGGGATGATCCTAAAGATACTCAAAAAATTTCTTATAAACAATTACATCAAAAAGTTTCAAAAGCTGCTAATGGTCTAAAAAAGCTAGGGATACAAAAAGGCGACCGTGTCACTATTTATCTAACAATGATACCCGAATTAGCAATACTTATGTTAGCTTGTGCAAGAATAGGTGCCGTCCACTCAATAATTTTTGGCGGTTTCTCTGCAGAGTCAATTTCAGGAAGAGTGAATGATTGTAAATCAGAATATATAATTACTGCAGATGAGGGAGTAAGAGGAGGCAAAACTATTCCTTTAAAAGCAACAACAGATGAAGCTTTATCTAATTGTCCAGATGTTAAAAAATGTATTGTAGTAAAAAGAACTGGTAATTATGTATATTGGGATCAAGATCGAGATGTCTGGTATCACGACCTAATTAAAGATGTACCAAATTATTGCGAGCCTGAGGAAATGAATGCAGAGGATCCTTTGTTTATTCTTTATACATCAGGATCAACCGGAAAGCCTAAAGGAGTATTGCATACCACTGGAGGATATATGGTTTATGCTTCTATGACTCATCAATATATTTTTAATTATAAACCAAATGACATTTATTGGTGTACAGCTGATATTGGATGGGTAACTGGTCATAGTTATATAATTTATGGACCATTAGCTAATGGTGCAACCACTATTATGTTTGAAGGTGTTCCAAATTACCCTGATAGCTCAAGGTGGTGGCAGATAGTAGATAAGTATAAAGTAAATACTTTTTATACAGCCCCAACAGCTATAAGGGCTTTGATGAGAGAGGGTGATGGTCCAGTTAATAAAACTTCAAGAAAATCTTTAAAATTACTTGGAACTGTTGGGGAACCTATAAATCCGGAGGCATGGATGTGGTATTACAAAACTGTTGGAAATTCGAAATGTCCAATAGTCGATACTTGGTGGCAAACAGAGACAGGAGGAATTCTAATAGCACCACAAACTGGTGCTATTCCACTTAAGCCTGGTTCAGCAACAAAACCTTTTTACGGAATTAAACCAGTGCTAGTCAATAAAGACGGTAAAGAAATAAAAGGTGAAGGTGAAGGTAGGCTCTGTATAGCTCAATCTTGGCCTGGTCAAATGAGAACAGTTTATGGTGATCATCAAAGATTTATTGATACATATTTTTCACAGTTTGACGGAAAATATTTCACTGGAGATGGATGTAAGAGAGATAAAGATGGCTACTATTGGATAACTGGTAGAGTTGATGATGTAATTATTGTCTCTGGTCATAACCTTGGTACTGCTGAAATTGAAAGTGCCTTTGTTGCCCATCCCAAAGTAGCTGAGGCTGCTGTGGTTGGATATCCACATGATATTAAAGGGAATGGTTTATATTGTTATGTCACCCTTAATGCAGGTGAGAGTGAGACAGGCGATTTAGATAGAGAACTAAAACTTTGGGTGAGAAAACAAATAGGGCCTTTGGCAACACCAGATCTAATTCATTTTACACCGGGGCTTCCAAAAACAAGATCTGGAAAAATTATGAGAAGAATTTTAAGAAAGATTGCAGCAAATGAGCATGGACAACTAGGTGATACAACTACTCTTGCTGATCCAGGTGTTGTCGATAGCTTAGTTGAAAATAGAAAAAATACCTAAAATTTTATTCTTTCATTAAATTCTTTTTTTACAACATCCCATTTTAAAATTACTGAATTTAGAACTATTTTGCGATCTAAAGTTTTTAAATCTTCTGCAATTGGTGCCCACTTATACAAAGATAAAGCACTAAGATTAAATGGTAAATCATTGTGATGATCATCCCAATTAATATTTTGTATTCTTTCATCAAAACTTTTTTTTGCATTTTCTATAATATCAATTGGCATCTTATTTGAAGTTTCATCATCTAAAATTTTTAAAAAAATTTCTTTTGCTTTCTCTGTGTCTTGGTAATTAAAATTTGCTTTCAATTTTGAAAATGTGAACAATGTAAGATCTTGAAGAGAAGCTGCATAAATATTCCACTTAGCCAAGTTTACTGAGTCCATAAAAGTATCATTCTCAAAATGAAGAACGTACCTAGTTCCCATCCTCGTTTTAAGATAGCCGTAAAGAGTGACCTGACTCACCCAGGCAGATTTTGTTTGAATAAAAGTTTCAAGTTCATCTAAATTGCTAATTTTCCCCTTAGGAATGAAAGCTTTGAACATGGCAAAAAGATAAGTCTTAAAATCATGCCAAGTTAAGTCTCTCCACGTTAATTTGTATTTCCCCATAAAAAGCCCTATTTTTGACACTTATAACTTGAAAAGGCTAGTAAATTTACCAATTTTAACACTTTAAATCTATTTCATAATGGTTATGGTTTTCGCCAGTTATAACTAAAAAGAGAGAGGTATAAATGTCAAAACAAGAACAACACTGGGAAAAATCCAAGGGTTTGCTAATGATGACGTTAGCAATTTGGTTTGTTTTCTCAATTGGCATCTTCCTATTCGGGGCTGAAATGAACGAAGTTACGGGACCATTTGGTTATCCGTTAACTTATTGGTTCACATGTCAAGGTTCTCTTGGAATTTTCGTATTACTAATTTTTTGGTTTGCGAATAGACAAGAAAAAATTGATGAAGAGTTCGGCTTCAGTGAAAGAGGAGATGACTAATGATTAAAGGTAATTTTATAGACAATTTACCTAAGGTTTATGGAATCTATACAGGTGGTTTTTTAGCTTTCATAATCATTATGTCAATTGCCGAGCAGATGGGTATGACAGCGAAAACAATTGGTATTTGTTTCGTTGCCTTCACGGTAGCCATCTATGCTATAATTGGTTATCTATCACGTACAGCTCAAGCTGATGCGTATTACGTAGCTGGAAGACAAGTACCAACCGTATTCAACGGAATGGCGACAGCAGCAGACTGGATGTCTGGTGCATCATTCGTTGCAATGGCAGGTGGTATTTACTTTAAAGGTTACGGTTATATGGCACTACTTGTAGGTTGGACTGGTGGATATGTATTAGTTGCATCACTTTTAGCACCTTACCTAAGAAAATTTGGCTGTTACACAGTTCCAGATTTTATTGGTACAAGATACGGTGGTAATTTAAGTAGATTTATGGCGGTAGTAGTTTTAACTGTTGCTTCATTTACTTACGTGACTGCACAAATTAACGCTACAGGTACTATTGCATCTGTTGCTCTTGATATTCCATTTCAATACGCTGTATACGTTGGATTAATAAGTATCTTACTTTGTTCAATGTTAGGTGGTATGAGAGGAGTAACTTGGACACAGGTAGCTCAATATATCGTACTAATCATAGCTTACTTATTACCAGTATTCTGGATCAGTAACAAAATGGGTGCAGGTTTCTTTCCACACTTCATGTTAGCTGATGAAGTTTCTAGAATAGCTGAATTAGAGGCTCAGTTTGGTTTTGTTAAAAACTCTGCTGAAAATCTAAAAGAGGTACCAAAAGGTTTGGCTGGAATAACTAAAGCTCACTCAGCGGTGAACGCAACACCTTGGGCATTTATTTCATTAGCGTTAGCGATGATGATGGGAACAGCTTCATTGCCTCACGTTATGATGAGATATTTTACTACTCCAAGTGTAAAAGCAGCTAGAAAATCAGTAGGTTGGTCATTATTCTTTATCTTCCTACTTTATTCTTCTGCTCCAATGTTAGCGACACTATCTAAGTTGTCATTGATTGATCCGTCACTACCAACAGGTATTATTGGTAAATCAATAGCTGAAGTTCAATCGATAGATTGGTATCAAAACTGGAACCAAGCAAACTTAATGTTTGTAAGCGACTTTAACGGAAATGGAACTCTTGAATTAAACGAGTTTTTCATGGGTGGTAAAGCCGTTGTGTTAGCGACTCCAGAAATAGCTGGATTACCATATGTAATCTCAGGTCTGGTTGCTGCTGGAGGTATGGCCGCTGCCATGTCAACAGCCGATGGTTTGATTTTAGCAATTGCAAACGCAATCTCACACGATGTTTACTATAAGATCATCGATCCAAAGGCTGAGACTGCGAAGAGACTAGTTGTTGCAAGGGTATTACTTGTAGTAATTGGTTTTGCAGGAGCAACAATCGCAGCTCTTGAGATCCAGGGTATCTTAGGTTCAGTAATCTGGGCTTTTGACTTTGCTATGTCGGGACTATTCTTCCCACTTGTACTTGGCGTATGGTGGAAGAGAGCTAACAAAGAAGGTGCTATTGCTGGTATGTTCTTAGGATTAGTTTCTGGTGCTGCTTACCTAGTTTGGGTAAGAACAGGCGGAAGTGGATTCTTAGGAATTACTCAGTTAACATTTGGTATCTTTGGTTCAGCTGTCAGCTTAGTAGCAATGGTTGTAGTCAGCTTAATGACTCAAGCACCAAACGCTGCAACGCAGAAAATGGTTGATGAGGTTCGTGTACCAGCTGGTAAATCGATCCTTGGCAAACAACACTAAATAATCTTTTTAAGGGGCGATTAATTTCGCCCCTTTTAATTTCGATCTTTTTCCAATATAAATTTCTCAATGTCGGCTAACTTTCATCCTTTAGTATATATAATTGACTATATTCTCGGGGTAATCATGTGGACTTTGATTGGAAGAGTTGCAATGAATATTTTTCAAAGAGAAGACTCTCAATTTTTTTTTATGAGAGTCTTTGTTAAATTTACTAATCCTTTGATCAACATATTTAAACCTATAACTCCATCTTTTATCATACAACCAATAGTGCCCCTTTACGTTGCTTGGTTTTTTTTCATGATAAGGTTTTACTTTATGCCTTGGGTTCTAGGATACTCAGTGATGGGTATGTTGTCATTTCCATTAGAAAGTGAGATTTCAAGACAAATTTATCAATTTTTTAATTAAATTAGATTTTAAAATTTGGTACTAGTTAATTTAATAATCTATGAAAAAAATACAAATTTCTCCCTCAATATTATCTGCTGACTTTAGTCAATTAGGAAATGAGATTAAGAGACTCGAGGATGCAGGTGCAGATATGATACATGTTGACGTAATGGATGGTCATTTCGTCCCTAATTTAACTATTGGACCTCCAGTCATTAAGACTCTTAGAAAGCATTCAGAATTAACCTTTGATGTACATTTGATGATTTCACCTGTCCATAAATATATAAAAGATTTTGCAGAGGCAGGAGCTGATATAATTACTATACACCCTGAGGCCACTGATAATTTATCAGAGTCAATTAAACATATTAAAAGTTTTAAAAAAAAGGTTGGTATTTCTCTAAATCCAAACACAAAGATTAACATAATTGAAAATGAATTAAAAAATGTAGATTTGATTTTAGTCATGAGTGTTCATCCAGGTTTTGGAGGGCAGAAATTTATTCCTGACGTTATTAAAAAAATTGAACTATTAAAAAAGCTCAAAGATGATAAAAATTATAAGTACGACATTGAGGTAGATGGTGGAATAAATTTTTCAAATTCAAAAGATGTAATAAATGCAGGCGCAAATATTCTTGTGTCAGGAACTACAATATTTAAAGAAAACAACGGAAACATTAAAAAGAATATAGAAACACTTAAAGAAGTGTAGAATGCTGTTAGATGGATTTTTTGAAACTTTAAATGAGTTTGCAGAAATAATAAAAAAAAATTTCAGGGGTCTCTATCAAAATTCAAGTTTATATGAAAAAAAGATTTCTAAAACTTTTGATAATGAGTTCATCTACAAACCAAGTCCTCACTTACTTTCGTCGATAATCAAATATCAAAATAAGAAATATAAAATTGAAGATTTTGAACTAGAGACAGTTTGGAATAGTCAAATTAAACTTAAAGATTTTGAAAAATTAAATAATTTTTTTTGGTTTTTTAGTCTTGATTTAAAATCGTCAAAAAAATCAGCTCAACAAGTTATCTCAAATTGGATTAATAAAAACAATAAATTCAAAAAAGAGAGTTGGGAATTTAATATTACTGCAAAAAGAATAATTTCATGGTTATCTAACCACCAACTTTCTTATAACGAAAGTGATAAAGAATATAGATCAATGTTTGATCACATGATTCAAAAACAAACAAATCATTTATTAAACGAGATAAAAAACTCTAAACATTTAGAAAACAAAATAGTTGGTTGCTCTGCAATAATTTTGACAGGATTATGTTACAAAATTGAGAAAAATTATTTAGATATTGGTTTAAATTTTCTAAAAAAAATTACTAATTCCTCAATAGATAACCAAGGTTTTACAAACTCACGGAACATAAAACAGTTAATATTTTTTTTAAAATATTTTATAATTATTAGAGAATGGTTTAAAGAGTCTCAAATTGAGGTTCCAGAATACATAGAAGAAAATATTTATTATTTTGGACAAAGTTATGCTTTTATAAGACAAAATATAGACGTAGATCTTTTGTTTAATGGTAATAATAAGTCCAATACACAAGATTTCGATCATTACTTAAGACGACTTGGTTATAAATTTAAAAATGAAAATAAATACTGGGGTGGTTATATAATTTTAAAGAATAAAAAAATTTGCCTAGCAATGGATGCAGGATCTTCACCAAATCCTAAGTATACTCAGGATTACCAGTCGGGTGCTCTTTCATTTGAAATAATTTCAAATGGGAAGAAACTTATAACAAATTGTGGTTATTATAAAAAAAATAATCAAAATCTTAATGAAATATCAAAATCTTCAGCTGCACACAGTACTTTAATAATCAATGACAATTCCTCGTGCAAATTTAAAAAAAAGAAAGATAAGATAATTCTTAAAGAAGGTTTAAAAATTACTCAAAAAAATTCTGTGTGTGAGAAAAATTATTGGAAAATCAGCGCTGCGCATGATGGATATTTTAAAAAATTTAAATCAATTCATGAGAGAAATATTGAATTTTTTCCTGAACAAATGAAATTTGTTGGAAATGATAAGATTATTAGAAAAAAAAATAATTATAATTTTAAGTTTGATATTCGATTTCATCTAGAACCAAATATTAAATTAATGAAAACTCAAGATAATAAATCCATTTTAATAGAATTAGAGGACGAGGGTTGGAAATTTACTTGTGATAATTATGAAATTAATATTGATAATGGATTATACTTCGGTAATAAAAATTCATATATTGAGAACCAAAATATTTTTGTATCTGGAATATTAAATAATAATGAAGAGAACATTAAATGGGAAATTAAAAAGATATAATGAGGAAAATTAGATCAGCTTTAATATCATTATCTGATAAATCTAATCTTGAGCCTTTGTTACAAGAATTAAGAAGAAATAATATAAAGATAATTAGTTCTGGTGGAACATTTAAAGTAATTAAGAAACTTAAATTCAAATGTTTAGATGTTTCAGATTTTACAGGATTTAAGGAAATACTTGATGGAAGAGTCAAAACTTTACACCCAAAAATACACGCTGGAATTTTAAACAAAAGGAGTAACAAATCTCACTCGAGTGATATTAAAAGAAATAATTTTGAGAATATTGATTTAGTAATAGTAAATTTCTATCCATTTGAAAAAACAATTGAACAAACAAAAAACCACTCTAAAATAATAGAAAATATTGATGTTGGTGGACCAACTATTGTTAGGGCTGCTGCCAAAAATTATGATGATGTAACTGTAATAACTTCTACTGATCAATATTCAGAACTTATAAACGAGTTAAAAAAAAATAAAGGTGGTACTTCTCTAAAATTTAGAGAAAAAATGTCTAGGTTGGCTTTTGGTGAGACCGCCTATTATGATGCCGTAATTTCAAATTATTTCAATAAATTTAACAATATTAGTTTCCCCGAAAGAAAAATTCTTTACACTAATTTAATAGAAAATCTTAGGTATGGAGAAAATCCTCACCAATTGGGTGCTTTCTATTCTCAAAATAGAAAAAATAAATTAGAGCAAATACATGGAAAAACTTTGAGTTATAATAACTACAATGATATTTTGGCTGCAATTACAATTTCAAAATCATTACCAAAAAACATCGGCACAGTTATTGTTAAGCATGGGAATCCTTGTGGTGTCTCTGCTTTAAAAAATAATTTAGAAAGTTATAAATCTGCGTTAGAGACCGATCCAATTAGTGCATTTGGTGGTATTGTTGCGTGTAACTATAAGGTTACTGAAAAACTCGCATTAATGCTAAATAAAATTTTTCTTGAAGTAGTTGTAGCCAATGGTTTCGATAAAAAAGCTCTTAAGATATTAAAATCGAAAAAAAATCTTAGGCTGATAGACTCCTCAAAAATTTCATTCAGCGAATTGTGGAAATTCAACTCTTTAGATAATTTTACACTTATCCAGTCAGAAGATAAAAAGATTTTTTCAAAGAAGGATTTCAAAATTGTTTCGAAAAGACAACCAAGCAAATCACAGTTTGATAATTTAATGTTTGCATTTAATGTTTGTCGATTCACAAAATCAAATGCCATCGTTCTTGCTAGTAATAAATCCACTATTGGCATTGGTTCAGGACAACCTAGTAGATTAGACAGTTGTGAGATTGCAATAAATAAAATGAATAAGTTTTCAAAAATCAAAAATGAAATAGTAGCTGCATCAGATGCTTTTTTTCCATTTGTTGACGGAATAGAAAAGTTAGTTCAGTCAGGAGCTAGTGCAATAGTTCAGCCTGCTGGTTCAATTAAAGATAAAGAAATTATAAAATTTGCAAACGAGACGAATACTGTTTTGATTTTTTCAAAAACTCGTCATTTTAGGCATTAGTTATATTATCAATTTTAGCAGCTAATATAAAATCGTTTTCAGATAAACCCTCTATGGCATGAGTTGTGATATTAATCTTAGCATAACCCCATCCAAAAATAATATCTGGATGATGACCCTCTTCCTCAGAGACTTTTCCAACTTCATTGACAAATTTTTGACTTTCTAAAAAATTTTTAAATTCAAATTTTTTTTCTAAAAGATAAATTTTTTTTTCGTTTTGAATAATATCCCAGCCATCAACTTTTTTTTGATATTTATGAATTTCAGAAATATCAAAAGCTTTAACACCTCCTTCACAAGGAACACATTTTTTCTCTAATAAATCATTCATAGTTTAATGGAGCGGGCAAAGGGGGTCGAACCCTCGACCTTCTCGTTGGCAACGAGACGCTCTACCACTGAGCTATGCCCGCTTGTTTAAAAAAACATTATAGTTATTGGTTTTTAGAAATTCAAGTAATAAGAAAATTTAGTTATTTATAACCTAATTCAATTAAATTTTTTTTAAAAATATCATTTAATTTCTCAACAAATTCTTTATCAAAGTTTTTTTGCCAATTATTCTTTGGCCCTAAATGGAAAAAAGGTATTTTTTTTTTTTCCTCTCGTGAGATGATGGTTTCACTAAACCCGTTTGATTCTTCTATTTTTTTTAAATTTTCAAAAGAAGTGGTGTTAACGGCATTTTTAGCTTTTTCCCTACTAAATCCATTTTTATTATTTGTTAGTTTATTTATAAATTCTATTATCTCTTTAAATACAAAAAAAGTTTCTGACAATAAATCTTCATATTTTAAAAATTTTATTGGTAATAGGTTGTTATTTTTCCAAGATTGATAATTTAATTCCCAAGAACTTATAAATTGATAATCGCTATAATCCTTTTTCTTTTTAAAGTCATAAGTAAAGTTTTTTTTATCTTGCATTACCGCTAAAGCTTTATCATGATTGATTTGAAAATGTCTGGACATGGAGTCTAAAACATTTCTAGGGTCTCTTACTATATAAATTCCACCAAGTGAATTAGCTCGATTTGTAAAATCATTATTTCCCAATTTCACTAAAGCATTATGTGTCTTGAAAAATTTTATCTTTCGGTCTTCATTAATTTTTTCTTGCGCTAAGACCCATAATTTCGAAGTATCTCCTGGTATTGATAAATCATAATCAAAACTTTCTAAATATTTTTTTACAGGAAACTGTTGAACATTCTTTAAATGATTATCACCAAGAAAAATGCCGTCTTTTGTATAATAATAAGCACTTATTAGAGATCTTAGCCATGTATTTCCATTTTTAGGATAAGAAGCGAGCCAAATTATCATATTTTTATCTTTAAATTATTTTTATATTATTAATATATATTTAATAAATTATGAAACCTCCAAAGACTATACCTGTTTTCCCATTAAGTAATTTTATAATTTTTCCTAAAACTACAGTGCCCTTAAACATTTTTGAGCCAAGATATATAGATATGGTCAATGATAGTATGAAGGCAGATAAGTTTATAGGCATGGTTCAACCCAAAATTACAAAGAATTTAGATAATAATAAATTACCTTCACTTCATAAAGTAGGTTGTTTAGGAAAAATAAGTAGTTTTAAAGAGAGTGATGATGGAAGATATCTTATTGAATTAAAGGGAGTAATAAGGTTTGAAATCAAAAAAGAAATTGACACAAGTAAGAAATATAGAGAATTTGAAATTGACTGTGATAATTATTTACATGACCTAGATGACAAGAAAGAAGATTTAAAATTTTCAGATTTAGAAATAATTTTTAAAGATTTTAAAACATTTTTTGAAAAAAGAGGTTTTATAATTAATTGGAAGGCCTTAGAGAAACAAAGTTTAGATGAAACAATCAATGCTCTTGCAATGACATCTCCATTTAGTTTAGAGGAAAAACAAGCTTTACTAGAAACTAAAAATTTAAGCACTAGAAAAACAAAAATTGCAGAGATTTTAAATACTTACACTTACGATGATTTTGAAAACACAACTCTACAGTAGTTTAGTTCTGTAAGCCTATATCAGCAACCCTTTTAAAATAATTATTTATATATTTATTTTTTCCGATGAATTTAATAGATGTATCTATCACATTATTTTTAAATTTATTTTTAGAGTTAAAATACTCATAAATAAAATCGATACCCTCTGAAAATACAAAATTTTCACTCCTTGTTCTATTTTGAAATTCAATACAAACATTTTGATCCAGAGGTAAGCCAAGTTCTATTTTTTTATCTATTACGTCTAATAGCTTTTTGATGTCTCTTACTGACATATTAAAACCTTGTCCAGCTAAAGGATGAAGTTTATGTAATAAATCACCAAAAGCTAATATATTTGATTTGTAATATTTTCTTAAGTTAAAAGAATTCAATTTAAATTTTGAAATTTTATTAATTTTTGTAATTTCAAAATTTGGGTTAAACTTATTGATAAGCTTATTTATATCTATATTCTTTTCTCCAGCTTCTAACTTTAATGAATAAACAATTGAAGTTTTATCATTTGAAATTGGTAAAAAAGCAATTGGACCTTTCTTAGTAAAAATTTGGGTTGCAATATTGTTAAATGTTTTTTTTTTGTGATTAATTATTGTTGTGAACGCTAAGCTGTTGTATTTTTTTTCGAATTTTTTGAAAAAAAATTTTTTTGTTATCAAATGATTAGGATCACAATTAATAATTAAGTTGTAATCAAGATTAATCAGTTTTTTAAATGAAATATCTTTTTTAGCTTTATAGTATTTTATTTTATTAAGTTCAGAGTTTAGCTGATTATATATCTTATAATTATTCATGATCGAAAAAAGATAGGTATTTTTTTCCTCAAATCTAATTAACTCGTCGTTCCCTGAGTTTTCTGAAAAAATTTTTATTTTTTTTATGGGCCATAAAATTTTATTTATATTTGAAATGTTATTAATAAAAAAATTGATATTTGACTTTGAAAGTCCAATAGTACGAGTCTTGTCGAGGTTTATATTTTTATTTTTGTAAAAAATATCAACAAATATCTCTTTATTAACTAACGCTTTTGCCAAAGTTAAGCTTGTCAAGCTATTTCCGATTATACAAACTTTCATAATAAATTTAATTTTAACAAGAAAAATTAGATGATACAAAGTGATATATTTGATTCAGTTGATATGAATATAAAAAAAATCACCAATACAGCTTTTCTTTTTGTTTCAAAAAAACTGTCAGAAATATTAGGTATCTTAATATTCATCACTGGTTTTCTCCTATTTATCTCTTTGATTTCCTATTCTCCAGAGGATCCAAATTTTATATTTCCGGAAAATATGGAAATCAAAAATTGGTTAGGTTTTAGAGGCAGTTATGTTTCAGACCTTTTTTTTCAATCTGTGGGGTTAATTTCTTATTTATTTTCACTAACACTTATATTCACAGGTATAAATATTTTTTTATACAAAGATTTTTTTTTAATAATTGAGAATATTTTTTATTCAATATTATATTTATTATTTGGTTCCCTTTTTTTTAGTTATTTTTATAACACTGCTTTTATTTTGTTTATTAATGGTAATGGGGGTTTTATTGGAACTTATCTTAATGATAATATTTTCAAAAACTTAATTACCCTTAATGAGTTAGTATCATACTGTTTTTTAGTTATATTAACTTTAGGATTTTTCTCATTAAGTATTAATTTAAATCTAAAAAAAGTTTTTATTTTTTTAAAAAAAATTAAATCGTTTCTAAATAAAAAAGAAATAAACTATACAGATAGAAGTGAAGTAATAAATGAATATATTCCACAAGAAGAAATTAAAAACTTAATTCAAGAAGATCTACCATTTATTAAAGCAGATGAAATTAAAAAAACAGAAAAACTCAAATTTAAATTGCCTAACTTGGATTTACTTAAAATTCCATCTAAAAAGGAAAGAGATAATTCTGAAAAAAACCAATCAAGTAACCCTGAATTTTTAGAAAAAATATTATTAGACTTTGGTGTTAATGGAAAAATCAAAAAAATAAGTCACGGACCAGTTGTTACTTTGAATGAATTTGAGCCTGCTGCTGGTGTAAAGGTTTCTAAAATTATAAATCTTTCTGATGACATAGCAAGAAATACTAGTTCTGAGTCGGCTAGAATTTCAACCATTCCAGGTAGCAACACTGTTGGAATTGAGTTGCCTAATTCATCTAGAGAAAATGTTTACTTGAGTGAGATTTTAAATAACGCCGACTTTAAGAAAAAAGAAATTAAATTACCAATCGCTTTAGGTAAAAGTATATCTGGGAGTCCAATAATTGGGGACTTATCTTCAATGCCTCACTTACTAATAGCTGGAACAACTGGGTCTGGAAAGTCAGTTTGTATTAATACAATAATATTGTCACTGCTTTACCGTCATACTCCTGAGAGATGTAAATTTATTTTAATTGATCCTAAAATGCTTGAACTATCTACATACGAAGGTGTACCTCATCTTTTATGTCCTGTAATAACAGAAGCAAAAAAAGCAGCATCAGTTTTAGGCTGGGTGGTCAAAGAGATGGAAAGTAGATACAGGCTTATGACTAAGGAAGGAGTTAGAAATATAGATGGTTATAACTCTAAACACAAACTTCCGATGCCTTATATAATTGTAGTGGTTGATGAAATGTCAGATTTGATGCTTGTTGCAGGAAAAGAAATTGAGAACTATATTCAAAAATTATCTCAAATGGCAAGAGCAGCTGGAATACACATTATCATGGCTACCCAAAGACCAAGTGTTGATGTTATTACAGGAACAATTAAAGCAAACTTTCCTACACGAATATCTTTTCAAGTTACATCTAAAATTGATAGTAGAACCATTTTAGGAGAACAAGGTGCTGAACAATTATTAGGCAAAGGTGATATGTTGTATATGTCATCTGCTAACAGAGTTATAAGAATACATGCACCATTTGTATCTGACAATGAAATAGAAAATATTAACAACTCTTTAAGATCTCAAGCAGAACCGGATTATGTGGACGAAATTTTAAATTTTGCAGATGAAAAAGAAATAGGTGATGGATCCAAAAATGTGGGTGATAAAGATGAACTTTATCAAACAGCTATAGAGATAATAAAATCTGAAGGAAAAGCATCAACATCTTTTTTACAAAGAAAACTACAAATTGGATATAATCGAGCAGCAAGAATAATTGATATGATGGAAGAAGAGGGAATTGTGAGTAAGGCCAATCATGTAGGAAAACGTGATGTTCTTTGATGATTAATAAGTTAATTTTTTTATTTCTTTTATTTTCAATTGTTGAAGCTTCAGCAAATGTTAAAGAAAAAATTATTCAAAATTTAGAAACAACTAATAACCTTACATTTAACTTTGAGCAAAACGTTAATGGCAAAACAGAAAATGGCCATTGTGCTCTTTCATACCCCCAAAAAATATTTTGCAAATATAATTTAAAAAATAAAAAAATTTTAGTTTCCAATGGAAAATCCATAGTCATAAAAACTAAAAGTAGCTATTACCTATATCCCCTTGAACGAACACCACTAAATCTTATATTAAATAAAAAATTTTTAATTAATAAGATCAAAAATTTAAATGAAAGAGTTCTGGATAATAAATTTGTAAATTTTAAGTTTTTTGAAGAAGATTTTGAGGTGAATCTTTTCTTTGATTATAACAATCTTAATCTGATTGGTTGGCAAACTACAGATATTTACCAAAATCTTAGTATCACTTTTTTAGATTCAGTTAAAAAAAATCAAAAATTAAATAGTAATTTATTTAATTTACCTGAACAAAATTAAATTGAAACAGACTCCGTTTTATAAATTCTCATACCCCTTGAAATATAGTTATTTAATGCATTTTTATGGTCTAAAGAGCAAGTATGTACCCAGACTCTATTAGTATTTTCAGAAAAAGAATTTTTTATAGCTGATGTCAGAAGGAAAGAACCTAATTTTTTATTTTGATATTCTTTGAGTAAACCAAGATAAGCAATTTCTGTCTCCTTTTTTTCCTTATGGAAAATAAGTTCAAAATATCCAGCCATATCGTTACCTTTTTTAAGAATATAAGTTTTTACCTTTTGATCAGAAATATATTCCATCCACTGTTTATCTGTCCAAACTAGTCGATCCGTCCATCGATGTTCTTTACCAATGCTTTTATAAAAAAACTTATTTATTTGAAAATCCGTTGGATCACTTAGATCAATTAAACAGTCATCTGGAGAAAATTTTAATTTTTTTAAGTCTTCAAGTGAATTAATTTCTAAGTAATTTCTCTCAACTTGAGTGCTCACTCCACCATCTTTCCAACTTTTTCACCTCCAAAAAGATGAAAATGTAAATGAGGTACTTCTTGGCCACCGTGTTCAGATATATTAGATAAAGCTCGATAACCTTTACCACCGTCAACTGATATACCAAGTTTTTTTGCAACATGATTTATACCTTTTAATAAACCAACCATTTCCTCTGGAGAGGCCTTTTGACTAAAATCATCAAGGTCAATATATTTTCCTTTAGGTATTACCAGTGCATGAATTTTTTTTTGTGGGTTAATATCATAAAATGACAAAACGTGTTCATCTTCGTAAATCTTTTTACAGGGAATTTTTCCCATTAAGATTTTAGCAAAAATATTATTATCATCGTAACTCATTTTTTTCTTTTGTTTAGTTCTTCCATTACATCTTCAATTTTCACATTATTTGCCTCCAGATACATTATCAAATGATAGAAAACATCAGCAGCTTCATGAATTTTATTTGAATTTTTTTCTACCGCTTCAATAAGTTCATTTATTTCTTCTAGGATCTTTTCTTTGCACAAAGATTTATCACTAAGTAATTCATTAGTGTAAGAACCATCTACTGGTGTTTTTTTTCGTTCTCTTGCAAGATTAAATAAGCTTTCTAAAGTATTGAGCATATTAAATTCTAACAGGTATTCCTTTTAAGTCCAAATAATCCTTGGCTTCTTTTACTGAGTGTTTTCCATAATGAAATATAGAAGCTGCCAGAACTGCACTAGCTTTTCCTAATTTAATGCCATCCACTAGGTGATCTAAATTACCCACCCCACCAGATGCAATAACTGGAATATTTACTTTTGATGAAATTTTTGACATGAGATCAATATCATAACCTACTTGTGTTCCATCTCTATCCATAGAAGTTACTAATAACTCCCCTGCACCGTTTTTTTCCATTTGTTCAGCATACTCTAAAGCGTCAATACCACTGTTATTTCTTCCTCCGTGAGTAAACACCTCCCACTTATCTCCATTTTTTTTAGCATCGATTGCAACTACAATACACTGAGACCCAAATTTTTTTGAACTATCCAAAACAACTTTTGAATTTTCAACTGCTGCAGTGTTTATGGAAACTTTATCAGCCCCACAATTAAGTAATTTGTTAATATCCTCAACACTTCTAACACCACCTCCTACAGTTAATGGCACAAAACATTTTTTTGAAGTTTTCTCTACAACATCGTAAATAGTATTTCTATTTTCATTAGAAGCGGTAATATCTAAAAAACAAATTTCATCTGCTCCGCCATCGCTATAAATTTTTGCTTGTTCCACAGGGTCTCCTGCATCTTTTAGATCAACAAAATTTATTCCTTTTACAACGCGACCATTTTTTACGTCTAAACAAGGTATTATTCTATTTTTAAGCATCTTCTTTTACTAATTCCTCTAATTTTATATCTCCATCATAAATAGCTTTACCAACTATTATACCCTCAACATTTTTTAAATTCTTGGCTTTTTTAATATCTCCTATTGATGAAACACCGCCTGATATAATTACGGGGCACTTTGACATCTCAGCAACTTTCATTGTTTCGTTAAAATTTGGACTTTGTTTCATACCGTCTCTATTAATATCAGTATAAATTAATCTACTAACACCATAGTCGTTAATTTCTTTTAAGTAATCTAAAGTTAATTTATTAGAGCTTTCTTTCCATCCAGATACTGATAAATACCCGTCTTTAGCATCTAAACCTAGAGCAATATGATTTTGAAAGTTTTCACATGATTCTTTTAAGAAATTTTTATCTTTAATAGCAGCACTTCCCAGAATTACTTTCTCAACACCAACATCAATGTATTTTTTAATACTATCAGAATTTCTAATACCACCACCTACTTCAACTTTAAAATTAAATTTACCAACTATATCCTTAATAATATCTAAATTAACTGTTTCACCAGTTAAAGCACCATCTAAATCAACTACGTGTAAATTTTTAAATCCACGATCTTTAAATTTTCCTGCTTGATCAAGTGGAGACAATTCATACTCAGTCTTTTTATCGAAATCTCCCTTAACTAATCTTACACACTTTTTATCTTTAATATCTATTGCAGGAAATATCTTCATTTTACAAATTTATGAAATTATCAATTATTTTTAGGCCAATCCTATCACTCTTTTCTGGATGAAATTGAGTTCCAAAAATATTTTCTTTTTCAACAGAGCAAACAATATTTGATGAATAGTCTGTTGTTGCTGCAATCACTTTTTTATCATTTGGAACAAATTCATAACTATGAACAAAATACATATGAGAGTTATTTTCTATATCTTTGAAAATTTTACTATTTTTGACAATATTGATTTGATTCCAACCGATATGAGGAAGTTTATACTTACCTTTCTGATTATCTATTTTTGAAACTTTTCCTGAAATCCATCCTAAGCCTTTAGTTTCGGTTTCTTCATAACCAACATCAGCAAACATCTGTAACCCAACACAAATTCCAAGTAGAGGTTTTTTATAGTTTATTGCAAATTCATTTAAAGTATCTGTGAGGCCTTTAATTTTATTCAAGGCATCCACACAACTTTTAAATGACCCCTGCCCTGGTAAAACTACTTTGTCACTTGATTTTATCTTATTTAAATCTGAGGTAACCTCGATAGTTACTTTATCTTTTGCTACTTCTTTAAAAGAGTTTATTACCGAGCTTATATTGCCCGATTTATAATCAACAATTGTGACGTTCATTAAACTTATAAAGAACCTTTTGTAGAAGGAATCGTTTTTTTATTCCTCGGATCTATTTCTAATGCAGTTCTTAGCGACCTTGCTAATCCTTTGTAGCAAGACTCGATAATGTGATGACTATTATCACCATAAATATTTTCAACGTGTAGAGTAATTCCAGCAGCTTGAGAAAATGCTTGAAACCATTCTTTAAAAAGTTCTGTATCCATCTCGCCAAGTTTTTCTACTTTTAAATTTACTTTCCAAATTAAATAAGGTCTATTTGAAATATCAATTGCAACACGTGATAGAGTTTCATCCATTGGGATCATCGCATGAGCATACCTTCTGATTCCAACAGATTTTTTCAAAGCTTTTTTTAAAGCTTCACCAATAGCAATTCCTGTATCTTCAGTTGTGTGGTGTAGATCAATATGAGTATCTCCTTTAGCTTTTATACTCATATCTATTGAGGAATGCTTAGATAGTTGTTCAAGCATGTGGTTTAAAAAACCTATTCCTGTGTCAATTTTGTATTTACCTTTGCCGTCAATATTTAAATCCACACTTATGCTTGTTTCTTTTGTTTTCCTGCTTATTTTGCCTTTACGCTTCATAATTAAAAACAGGTATACATATATTATTCAATTATGGCAATAATACTAAACCTGGGCTTGAAGTATCAAATTTAGTATCCATTTATAAGCTATGACAACGATTGTGTTAGTTAGAAAAAACAACGAAGTGGTAGTAGCTGGTGACGGCCAGGTAAGTATGGGTAATACTGTCGTAAAGAGCACTGCCTCAAAAGTCAGAAAAATTGAAAAGAGAGACGTCGTAGCTGGTTTTGCTGGATCAACAGCTGATGCATTAACTTTATTTGAAAGATTAGAGGGAAAATTAGAAAAACATGCTGGTAACTTATCTAGAGCTGCTGTGGAGTTAGCTAAAGATTGGAGAACTGATAAGTATCTAAGAAGATTAGAAGCACTAATGGCTGTAGGTGACAAGAACAATAGTTATATAATTTCAGGCACTGGTGACGTTCTAGAACCTGAAGGAGACGTTATTGGTATTGGTTCTGGTGGTAATTATGCTTTAGCTGCAGGAAAAGTCTTAATGGAAAGTAATATTTCAGCAGAGGAAGTTGCAAAAAAAGCTATAAAAGTTGCAGCTGATATCTGCGTATTCACAAATGAAAATGTCAAAGTTGAAAAAATATAATGGATAAATCAAACGTAACTCAATTACATCCTAAAGGTGATCAGCAAAAAGAGGAAGCTTCATTAGTAAGTTCTTTGTCACCAAGAGAAATTGTTTCTGAATTAGACAGATTTGTTGTCGGCCAAAATAAAGCTAAAAGAGCGGTTGCTGTTGCTTTAAGAAACAGATGGAGAAGACAAGCTTTAAAAGGTGAAATGAGAAATGAAGTTTTACCAAAAAATATTTTAATGATTGGGCCAACAGGTGTTGGCAAAACAGAAATTTCAAGAAGACTTTCTAAATTAGCAGAGGCTCCTTTTGTAAAAGTTGAAGCGACTAGATTTACTGAAGTGGGTTATGTTGGAAGAGATGTAGAACAAATTGTCAGAGATTTAATTGAAATAGCAATTTCAATGGAAAAAGTTAAAAAAAGAAAAGAGGTCTACGCTAAAGCTCAAAAACTTGCTGAAGAAAAAGTATTAGATGCCTTAGTTGGTAAAAAAGCAAGTACGGCTACAAGAGAAAGCTTTAGAAAAAGACTTAGAGATGGTGATCTAGATAATAACGAGATAGAAATAGCTGTCAGCGAAGGTGGCAGTAATAGTACATCATTTGAAATTCCTGGAATGCCAGGTGCTAATGTAGGAATGATTAATATTGGAGAGATGCTTGGAAAATCTATGGGCAAACAGGAAAAGAAGAAAAAAATGACAGTAAAAGAGTCTCACGAAATTTTGATTAATGATGAATCTGATAAGTTAATTGAACAAGATAAAATAATTAAAGCTGCAAAAATCTCTACAGAAAATAATGGAATAGTTTTTTTAGATGAAATTGACAAAATTTCTGGAAGAACTGATAGAGTTGGAGGAGATGTCTCTAGAGAAGGTGTGCAGAGAGATTTGTTACCTTTAATTGAAGGAACAACAGTTAATACAAAATATGGACCAATAAAAACTGACCATATATTATTTATTGCATCTGGTGCTTTCCAATTAGCCAAGCCTTCTGATTTACTTCCCGAGTTACAAGGAAGACTACCAATTAGAGTTGAGCTTGAGGCTTTATCAAGTGATGATTTCAAAAGAATCCTTAAAGAGCCTGATTTTAGTTTGATTAAACAATATGTAGCTTTGTTAAAGACTGAGAATGTTGAGCTTGAGTTTACTGAAGATGGGATTGATGCAATCGCTAATATCGCTTCTGAAGTAAATGCTACAGTTGAAAATATAGGCGCTAGAAGATTGCACACAATAATAGAAAAAATCCTAGACGAAATTAGTTTCACAGCAACTGATAGATCTGGTGAAAAAATCTCAATAAATAAAGAATATATAAATAAAAATCTTGATAATCTTGTTAAAGATACAGATTTGTCAAAATTTATTTTGTAAGATCAAAGATAATTAAGCTCTAACATTTCTTTTTCAAATTTAGTTTCGATCTCTTTAATTAATGTATTATCTAAATAGTTTCTCCAATCATTTTTTTTTCCTAAATTAAAAAAAGGTATATTTTCACCTGTTTTTTCATTTTTTTTTGACTCGAAGAAACCTTCTTTTTTCTCTAATTTTTGCATTTTGTCAAAATCAGTAGATGAAATAGAATTTGCTAATTTTTTTTTATCAATAGAAATCTTTGAATTTCCAAGTTTGTAAATAAAATTTAAAACATTGATCAATATTTTTTCAGGATCCTTTAGTAATTCTTCATATTTTACTATCATATATCTATTAGATTTATTTAATTGTTTCCAAGAATTGTAATGAAAATTCCAAGATCCAACATGAGTTGGAGGGTGAGTTTTTGAATTCACTCCGATAATTAATTCATTAGTAATATCAATTACTGATTGTTGTTTAGTTTTTTTAAAATGTTTTGAATAAGATGTGACAACATTTCTTGGATCTCTGACAATATGTATTGCACCAAGTGTAGTTTCAAAGCTTAAAAATTTGTAATTTCCAATTGAGGCACAACTACTGTGTGTTTTTACAAATTGAATACTATTTTTGTTTCCTAGTTTATGAATAAATTCTTGCGCCTGCAGATAATTTTTATTTTGTTCTTTTATATTCTTAAAATCTATTCCTAATTTGTCAAAAATAAATTTGTTAGGAAATTGAATTGTATTTTTTAATAAATTAAAATTAAATAATCCATCATTTGAATATAAATAAGAAGAAATTAAGGATCTTAAATAAGTATTTCCACTTTTTGGATAAGATGCCAACCAAACAATCATTTTAATTTTGAGTCAATAAAATTTGATTTAAAGGTATCATATGAAATTTTTTTATATGTTTTGTCATCATTTTTTTGAGCAAAGTATAACCAATTTCTAAAGACCAAAACATCTTGAAGGAATAAACCTTTTAAAGATACATTTGAAATATTAAAAATATTTAGTTTTGGATGTTTTTTATCAAAATTTTCTTCCACATAAGAATCCCAATCTTTCCCAACATCTGAATATTTACTGTCTAATTTTTTAAATTCTGGATAAGAATTGCCAAATTCTGTGCATCCCTTTTTTATCTGAATTTCAAAACTGAAATTTATTTTATTTTTCAATTCTTCTTTAATTGAATCTGCCTGATTTAAACTCTCACAATAAATTAAACCTTTATACATATCATTAATATTTGGTCTTAATTCTATCATACATTTACGAGTGAGATTGTGTTTGAAGTTATATTGATTAAAAAAAATATGAAGCTTTATAAGATCTAACACATTTTTTACACTTATTTGAATCTTAAAACAGCCAAAACAAAATTTTGGTATAACTTTAAATTCATTAAAAATTTTTTTATGTCTTGAGCAATTTAAATGTCTGGAACTTCTCCTATAAAGTTGAGTAGCATTATACTCTAAGAGGCCAAATTTTCTTTTTATTATAGAGTTTGAATTATGATAAAATTTTGCAATTTCACCTTCTAGATCATCATTATGATCAAAACTGTTATTTAACTGACAAATTTCATTATTTAATTTGACATATATATTTTCATTAACTGTTTTATTCATTGTTAATGCATTAATTAAATTATTTCTTGCTGCAAAATTATTTTTATTAAAATTCAGACATTTAATAAAATATTCTATAGACTCTTTTACTCTACCTATATTGAACATCGTAGTACCAATAAAATTATATGGTTGATCAAATTGAGGATTAATCTGAATAGTTTTTTTAAAATCTTCTATGGAATCTTTTAAGTTTCCAATATTAAAGTGACTTAAAGCTCTTAAATTATAAATACGAAAATCTTTATTGTTATACGTTATTATTTTACTGGTCGTTTCAATACAATCATGAAAATAATTTAACGAAAACTCAGCTTTTGCTTTTAAATAATATAGTTTTAATTTTTCGTTACTATTAGTTAAAGCTTTATTAATAATTTCAAGTGCTTTTTTTGAGTCTCCTTTATTTATTAACTCATTGATTTTTATCATTTTATTTTTTTTTTAAATAAATATAGAATGCTCCTTCTCCACCATCTTCAATTTTTGCTGCTTTTATTTCAATAATTTTTTTCATTAGTTCTTTGTTACTTTTGATATGTTCAGGAACAGAATATTTCAAAATACTAAGATCTTTTGAGATATATGGATCTTTTTCAACATTTGAGTGAAGTCCTTTTCCCGTAACAACTATAATTTTTGAAACATTATTTTGATAGGAATCATCGATGAATTTTGTGATAGCTCTATTGGCTTGCGCTAGAGTAAATCCATGAAGATCAATATGTTTGATTTTTGGTGTTCTCTTTATACTTAAATTGAGATCTTTATTAGGTAATTTTTTATCGTTAGATAAAAATTCTTCCCAATCTTTTTTGTCTTTATCTGAAATATTGTTTTTATTTTTATCTGAAATATTACTGGTCACTTACGTGAGAGTATCAACTAACTGCCAATTTGGATTATTAGTACTTGTATCTCTTGAAAATACCCAAGTATCATAAATCTTCTTAATCTTTTCGGGGTCTCCAGAAACTATCTTTTTATCTTTATCTCTAATACATGTGATTACTTCACCCACAAATTCTACAGTTACCTGTAAAATTTTTCCTAAATACTTATGCTCTTTTATATTCGCTGAATTTACTCCAATAAAAGTAATTTCGGCAAGATGACCTCTTTTACCTCTTTCTTTTAGTGCAGTGTTAAACTGATCGTAAATTTTATTGCTTAATAAAGGCTTACTTGTTGTCAATTTATTATCACTATCACCGAAGTCTGTAATTATAGTTTCGTATGCTATTTTAGCACCTTTTAAAAAGTCTTTTTTTGCATTTTCGTCAAAATCAGTTTTTTTATTTATTTTTGTTTCAGGATTTATATTTTTCAACATTTCCTCAAACTGGGGTGATGCTTTTCCCTCAAAACCTGTTCTTTTACCTAAAATTCCTCTAAGTCTTAAAAAAATGAAACCAGCAATCATTGCTAATAAAATAATATCGATATACTCAAAACTATAATTCATACATTAAACTTAATTACTATGTTGATTAATTTCAACTAACAATTACATTAAAGACAAATGAACACAGTACTTTTAGCTGTTATTTTAATCCCAATTGTAGAGATTTACCTTTTTATAAAGATCGGGTCTCAAATAGGTGCTTTCAGCACCATATTCTTGGTATTTTTTACCGCGGTTGTGGGAGTGTACTATGCCAGATACGAAGGGATTAACACTCTGAGATCTGGAATGATACAAATAAT
Organism: uncultured Pelagibacteraceae bacterium; assembly: GCA_902563075.1. Taxonomy (GTDB): domain Bacteria; phylum Pseudomonadota; class Alphaproteobacteria; order Pelagibacterales; family Pelagibacteraceae; genus Pelagibacter. The sequence goes on along the minus strand of CACEWC010000005.1, from coordinate 14,362 downwards.
TAAAAATCAAATTCCAGCCCATGAATTAATTTCTGGTGCTGCAATAGCATTTGCAGCTGTTCTGTTAATCATTCCGGGATTTGCAACTGACTTGGTTGGTTTTCTACTAATCATCCCAATAACACGAAACTTAATATTAGGAAAATTTAACAAAAAATTTGAAAATAAAGAAAATAAAGAGATGGAAAAAAGCAATTTTATTGAAGGAGAATTTGAGGATATAGAGGATGACAATGACAGAAAAATTTAAAATTTTAGCAAAATATATCAAAGATATGTCTAGTGAAACTCCAGATGTTGAAACTTATATCTCTGCAGGAAATAACATGGGTAAATATCAATTAGATATCGATATCAAGTCAATAGCACTAAAAAATAAGATGATTGAGGTAAATATAAAATTAAAATTTCAGCATAAAGAAACACAAATCAAAAAATCTCATTTTGAAATTGTTTATGCAGTCGCAATAAAAATTGATGATTCTATTAAAGAAAAAAAAGATCTAGAAAAAATTGTTCTATGTGATGTACCCAATTCAGTTTATCCAGATCTAGAAAAATCATTTCTAGATATGATGCATAATTCTGGTTATCCCAGTATCAAATTAGAAAAAAAAATTGATTTTACAAAACTTTATCTCGAAAGATTAAATTAAAAATAATTTTTTTTAAGATTCGTCTTTAAAAAAATTTGATGATTTTTAAGCTCCTCAGATGATGGTTTGATAACCTTTTTAGAATAGATAACTTTTCCAGTATTTAATTTTGAAACTTCTTCCTCTTTGTTTTTAAAATTTAAAGTTGGTTCTTTTTGATCTATTAAATTTATATAAACCTTAGATAGCAAATCACAGTCAATAAGCGCTGTATGTTGAACCCTTTTGGAATTATCTATTCTATATCTCTTACATAAAGCATCCAAACTTATTTGGGATCCTGGAAATTTATTTCTGGCTAGTGATACCGTGTCTACTACTTCATTATCAATTTTATTTTTTCCGATGATTTTTAATTCGTTATTTAAATGAGATAAATCAAATTCAGCATTATGAATTATTAATCTTTTATCTTTTATAAATTTCAGAAAATCATCAGCTATTTCTATAAATTTCATTTTATCTGATAAAAAACTATCTGAATATCCATGTACTTCAAAGGCTTTCTCAGATACTTTTCTTTCAGGATTTAAATAACAATGAAATTTTTTTTTTGTTGGTATTAAATTATCTAACTCGATACACCCAATTTCTACAATTCTATGCCCCTCTTTGACTGAAAGACCAGTTGTTTCTGTGTCAAGAACAATTTCTTTCATACTAATTTTTTTATAATTTCCCTCACTCTAACTTTAACAGAATTTTTTTTAAAATTGTTCTTAATTATAAATTGAGACTTTTTCTTTTTTAAAACAAGTGACAGTTGCATCTTCTTTAAATTTTTAAGTATTTTCATATTAAAATTTTTTCTTTTTTTTAGTCTTTTTAAAATTTCTGATTTCTTAGACTCAACAAAAATTAATATATCATTTTTTTTATTAATCTTATTCTCCAATAGAAGGGGAATATCTAAAACTACAAATTTTCTATGTTTATTTTTTTTTAAAAAATTATTCATTTTTTTCCTAACTTCACCATGAACAATTTTTATAATTTTTTTTAAATTTTCCTTATTAGATAAAATTGCATTAATAATTTCGCTTTTTTTAGTAGGAAAAGAATTAAAATATTGTGGAAGCTCTTTTTTTAATTTTTTAAAAACCTTTGTGTCATTTTTGTAAATTTGTGCTACTTCTAGATCAGCATTAAATACAGGAAAACCAAAACATTTTGCAACGTAAGTTTTGCCAGAACCTATGTCACCTAAAATACCTATTCTTTTCATTAATCTAAAAATTTTTTTAAATTTTCGTTAATTTCTGGTTTGACTTTGTGCCATAATTTAAATGCCTCAAAAGCCTGATAGATGAACATCATTTTACCATTACAAATTTGACATCCTAAACTTTTTCCAGTTCTTAAAAAATTTGTTTCTTTCGGATTGTAAATAACATCATAAAATAGTTTTTCTTTATTCATATCCTTAAAATTCAAACCTATGTCATCTTCTTTATTTAAACCCAAGCTAGTAGCATTAATAATCATATCAAATTCTGGTTGGTTTCCCCAGTTAACTACACTGGTATTTGGAAAATTTTTTTTTAAATCTTCAGCCCTTTGTTTGGTTCTATTACTTACTATTATTTTCGAAACTCCTAATTTTTCTAATGCATAAATTATAGAGGGCACCACACCTCCAGCTCCCAATATAAATATTTTTTTATCTTTTAAATTAAATTGGGTTTCTACTAAACTGAGTTCAAAACCTTTTATGTCAGTGTTATGGCCTATTAGTTTACCATTATGCATGTATATAGTGTTAACAGATTGGGTAATCTTTGACTCTTCACTTAATTTATCCAGAAAAGGAATTACATCACTTTTGAAAGGAACAGTAATATTTATTCCATCTAATTTTTTATTTCTAATTTCTGAAATTACCTCTTGGATTTCGTTTTTATCTATTTTTCTTTTACTATAATTTGCATCAATATTATTCTTTTCAAACCAGTAATTGTGTAATTTAGGTGAAAGTGAATGTTCAATGGGATTCCCGATTACTATGTATTTTCTCATTTATAATTATTTAAATATTTTTTGATTTTTTCAACAGGAAGCCCCATTATTGTATTTTCATCTCCATCAATGTTTAAAAACAAATTTCTCCCCTCGCCTTCAATTTGATAGACATTATATGCATATAAGGCTTCATCGGAAATTTTTGCTAAATAATTTTGTAGTTCGTCTTTACTCATTTTTTTCATTGTCAGTGCTGCCTTATCTGTGTGATTCCATACCATGGATCCGTTCTTAGATATACATACGGAACTAATTAGATAATGTTTTTTACCATTAAGTTTTCTTAAAATTTCAAAAGCCTCGCTTCTGTCGTTAGGTTTTGATATGAGCTCTCCTTCTAAATCAATAACACTGTCAGCGCCCAAAACTAAATTATCAACATACTTGTTACTTACTTTGTTGGCTTTTAATTCAGCTAAATTTTTAGATATCAACTCTGGTGATGCTTTTTCTTTTAGTAAACTTGATTTCACTATATCTTCGTCAACATTAGATGGTTGTACTTCATTTAAAATATTATGTTTATCTAAAATTTTCTTTCTAACCTTGCTTTGGGAAGCTAGAATAATTTTAAGCATTTTCTTTATAAATTTCGTATATTTTAATTACTGAGGCAGCTGTTTCCTCTACAGATTTTCTTGTTACATCGATTGATGGCCATTTATATTTTTTAAAAGTATTTTTTGCCATGTCCACTTCCTTTTTAATCTGCTCTAAATCAGTGTATAATTTATTAGTGTTTTCTTTAAGAGAGTTCATTCTGTTTTTTCTTATTTCAACCAACCTTTCTGGTTCAGTGTTTAGTCCTACAACACATGAAGCTTTTGGATTTTGTTTTAAAATCTTAGGGACAGAGTCTTCTGTAATTAAGGGTATGTTAGATGTTTTAAGTCCCTTGTTTGCTAAAAAAATAGCCGTGGGAGTTTTGCTTGTTCTACTAACCCCTAACAAGATTACGTCAGACTTTTTTATTTCCTTAACAAGATTACCATCATCATGATTCATGGTAAACTGAATTGCTTCTATTCTCTTATAATAATCTTCATCAAGTGCATACTGGCCACTTGGTTGGTGTGAAGCTTTTTGATTTAAAAGTTTAGAAAAACTTAATATTAAATCACCTAATACTCCAAAACACGGAATTTTTTTTATATCGCTATTTTTGGCAAGAAATTTGGCCAAACTACTATCAACTATAGAATATAAAATTATAGAATTTTTTTCTTTTTCTGCATTTTCTAAAATTTTTAGAATTTGATTCTCTGTTCTTGTAAAAGAATAAGTGTGTATCTTGTAGTTTATGTTTTTAAATTGAGCTTTGATAGCGGTAAAAATACGGTCTAATGTTTCACCAGTTGCATCTGATATTAAATAAATTTGATATAAATTATTCATGTATAAAATGTGTATAAATTTGTATTATATTTATCATATTGCAAATTTTTCATAATTTTTAATTTACATGGTAAAACAATACTTTTATTAACAATATCAAACATGTTAAGATTTTTGATGGCCATTTAATGTATTTAGTGAATAAGCTTCAATTTTACGTATATATTTAATAAAATTTAAGTCTTAAATGACAATAAATTGTTTATAAAATGTTTATTAATTTTAATCACCATTATTCACAGATTACACTAACAATACTATTAATTATATTTAATTATTAATATGTCTCCAATAGAGGAAGTAATAATAAATAAAAAAAGTAATATTAATCCTATTTGGATTATGAGACAAGCGGGAAGGTACTTGCCTGAGTTTAGAGAAATAAGAAAACAAAACCCTGATTTTATCAAACTTTGTCTAAATGAAAAATTATCTAGTGAGATTACATTGCAACCTTTGAAAAGATTTAATTTAGACGCAGCAATAATTTTTTCTGATATTTTAATGTTACCATATGGTTTAAATCAAAATGTTGAATTTAAAAAAAATATTGGTCCATTACTTGGTAATATTGACTTAGAAAGAATCTCTAATGTTAAAGAAGTTGACTTTGTTGAAAAACTTTCACCTGTTTATAAATTAATTGAATTAGTTAGTAACTCTGAACACACTAAAAATAAAACTACCATTGGCTTCACAGGAGCACCATGGACTTTGTTGGTTTATATGATGAATAAAAAATCACCAAAATTAAATCTGAATGAGAACTTTTTTGAAGATAAATATTTAATTGATAAAATTCTTAAAATTTTAGATAAATTCTTAAAAATACATATTAAGAATCAAATTGATAATGGTGCTCAAGTGATTCAGATTTTTGATAGTTGGGCCGGCCTATTAAAAGAAAATGATCTGTCTTATTATATATATAATCCTACATTAAGTTTGGTTAACTATGTTAAATCACTAAACGTGCCTGTTATTTGTTTTCCACGAGGAATAAAAAATTATAAAAATTATTGTGAAATTATTAAACCAGATACAATTTGTATTGATTATGATATCGATCCAATAAAAATTAGTAAGGAAATTAAAATTCCTGTACAAGGCGGAATGGATCCAAAGGTTTTACTTTCCGATAAAGAAAACTTAAAAAAAGAGACAGTAAAATATTTAAATATATTTAAAGATCACCCATATATATTTAACTTGGGGCACGGCGTCTTACCTGAAACAGATCCGAATATGATGGACTACTTAGTGAAAACAGTGAGAGACTATTAATGGAAAGCAAAAACGGACATCCGCCAATAAATTTCGGTAAAACTGGGGTTTTAATTATAAATTTGGGAACGCCCGACTCAACAAGTTGGCTAGATATAAGAAAGTATCTTAAAGAATTTTTATCAGACAGAAGAGTTATCGAGGTTAATCCGGTAATATGGCAGTTTGTTTTAAACGTTTTTATATTAACCTTTCGACCATCTAAAACAGCAAAAGCATATAAAGAAATTTGGATCAAAGATAAAAACATTTCACCACTTTTATATTATACCCAAAAACAAGCAGAGAAGCTCTCAAACACAATGTCAGAAAAAAACCTGATAATAGATTACGCTATGAGATATGGAAATCCAAGCATAAGAAGTAAAATTGCAACCTTACATGAGATGGGGTGTGAAAATTTAATAATCCTCCCACTTTATCCTCAATACGCTGCAGCAACTACCGCAACCGTCTGTGATGAAGTATATAGAACTCTTATGAAAATGAGATGGCAGCCATCACTAAAAATAGTGCCACATTATGAATCGGATCCTTTATATATAGAAGCGCTTGTAAATTCTTTGAATAAAAAAATTAAAGAAATTAATTGGAAGCCAGATTTGATATTAGCTTCTTATCATGGAATACCACAAAAATATTTCGATAAAGGAGATCCCTATCATTGTTATTGTCACAAGACAACGAGATTAATATCGGAAAAATTTACTTCAGTTGAAATTAAGACAACATTCCAGTCAAGATTTGGTCCTGAAAAATGGCTTCAACCCTATACAGATAAAACTTTAGAGAGTTTGCCAAAAGAAGGTAAAAAGAATGTTCTGGCTATATGCCCGGGATTTTCGTCAGATTGTGTCGAAACCTTAGAAGAAATTCAAATTCAAGGAAAAGAAAGTTTTTTAGAATCTGGTGGAGAAAACTTTGATATGGTGCCATGTTTGAATGACAATGACGATCATATAACTTTATTAAAATCCTTAATTCAAAAAAACATTTAATTAATGAATACTTACTTACTTTTTAAATCGTTACATTTGATATCTGTTATTTCTTGGATGGCTGGATTATTATATCTTCCAAGAATTTTCGTTTACCATTCTCAAAACAATAATCAACCAATTATATCAGACGTATTTAAGGTTATGGAAAGAAAACTATTTTTTTATATCATGACTCCGGCAATGATATTATCTTGGCTGTTTGGCTTATTATTGATCCATGAAATAGGGTTTCAACAACTTGGTCAAACCTGGATGATTTTGAAATTGATATTTGTGGTTATACTAACAATATATCATTTTTATCTTGGCCGAATTTTAGGACAGTTTAAGTTAGACCTTAATATACATTCACATAAATTTTATCGATTTATAAATGAAATACCTACATTATTGCTTATTTTAATCATATTTGTTGTGATTTTTAAGCCTATCTAGGGTTGAATATTTGCAAATAGCATATATAAATATTCTATTATTAAGTCCTTAATAATTTTTAAATCATGAACATTCAAGAACTAAAATTAAAATCATCTGAACAACTCATTACCCAAGCAGAGGAACTTGGAATTGAGAATGCAAGTACCCTTAGGAAACAAGAGATTCTTTTTGCTATACTTAAAAAGGTTGCTGAAAAAGAAGAAATTACAGGAGCTGGTGTTTTGCAATTACTTCAAGATGGATTTGGCTTTTTAAGAGCAATGGAGTCAAACTATCTTCCGGGGCCTGATGATATTTATGTAAGTCCCAGTCAGATCAGAAAATTTGGTTTAAGAACCGGAGATACAGTCGAAGGGCCCGTAAGAGCGCCTAAAGAAGGTGAGAGATATTTTGCTCTTCTACAAGTAAGTAAGATAAATTTTGAAGAGCCCGACAAGTCTAGACACAAAATAGCTTTTGATAACTTGACACCCTTATATCCAGATAAACAATTGGTTATGGAAGTTGAAATGTCAAAACCAGACAAAAAACAAGATTTAACACCTAGATTAATTGATTTAGTGAGCCCAATAGGAAAGGGGCAAAGGTCAATTATTATTTCACCTCCTAAAGCAGGTAAAACAATGATTTTACAAAGTATAGCAAACTCGATCGCCAAAAACTATCCAGAATGTTATTTAATTGTGCTACTTATTGATGAACGACCTGAGGAAGTTACAGATATGCAAAGAACTGTAAAAGGCGAAGTAATAAGCTCTACATTTGATGAACCAGCACAAAGACACGTAGCAGTGGCAGAGATGGTTATCGAAAAAGCAAAAAGACTTACTGAACACAAAAAAGATGTAGTAATTCTTTTAGATTCAATAACCCGATTAGGAAGAGCTTACAATGCTGTAATTCCTAGTTCTGGAAAAGTTTTAACTGGCGGTGTTGATGCCAATGCACTTCAACGACCAAAAAGATTTTTTGGTGCAGCAAGAAATATTGAAGAGGGAGGATCTTTGACAATTATATCCACAGCATTGATTGATACTGGTAGTAGAATGGATGAGGTAATTTTCGAAGAATTTAAAGGAACCGGTAATAGCGAAACAGTTCTTGATAGGAAAATTGCTGATAAAAGAATATATCCAGCAATAGATATAACTAAATCGGGAACTAGAAGAGAAGAATTACTGTTTGATAAAAACGATCTACAAAAAATGAATGTTCTAAGAAGAATCATAGCCCCAATGGGTACTATGGATGCTATCGAATTTATAAGTTCGAAATTAAAAGATACCAAAAATAATTCAGACTTCTTTAATTCGATGAATAAACCTACTTAATTTATTTTTTATTATTTTTGAATTAAAGTTATACTGATTTAATGACAATTTACGCCTTATCTTCTGGTCCAGGTGTGTCTGGGGTGGCTGTTATAAGAATTTCAGGTCCAGAGACTATGATAGTGCTCAAAAAGCTTACAAATAAAGAAATTCCAAAGCCAAGAGCGGCAACCCTTCGAAAAATAAACAATATCAATACTTCTGAGCTTATTGATGAAGGTATAATAATATGGTTTCCTGGCCCTGAGAGCTACACAGGAGAGGATATGGCGGAAATCCATGTACATGGTGGGAAAGCAGTAGTTATCTCTGTTCAAAATGAAATTTCAAAAATTGAAAATTGTAGATTAGCAGAGGCAGGGGAATTTACAAAGCTTGCTTTTCAAAATGGTAAAATAAATTTGCTAAAAGCAGAGAGTATAGCTGATTTAATCTCGGCAGAAACTGAAATTCAGAGATTGCAAGCTGTAAAAATGATGACAGGAAAATCTTCAGAAAAATTTAATAAGTTGAGAGAAAAATTATTGAAAATTTTGTCATTTGTTGAGGCAAAAATAGATTTTCCCGAGGAGGATTTGCCAGAGGAAAATTTAAAAAAAATAAAAGAGGATTCATCGAATGTCTTAAATGAGATTAAGAAAATTTTAAATGATCAAAAAGTTGGTGAGATAATTCGTGAAGGTTTTAAAATTGCAATTGTAGGCCCAACCAATGCCGGTAAATCTAGTCTATTAAATAATTTATCAAACAGGGAAGTTGCTATAGTCTCTGAAATTGCTGGTACGACAAGAGACGTCGTTGAAACACATTTAAACCTAGATGGGTACCCAGTTATCATTTCGGATACGGCAGGCATAAGAGACTCAAAAAATGAAATAGAAAAAAAAGGCATAAGGTTATCTCTTAAAAAAGCAGAAAATGCTGATTTGAAGTTAGTAGTAGTTGACGCTAAAAACATTGATTTGAGTGGTTTTTTAAATGATTTATTAAAAAAAGACGCGATTCTAGTTATTAACAAATCCGATCTGTTGAAAGAAAAATTAGATATTGAATTTTCTAAATTTAATCATGTTTTAATTTCACTAAAAGAAAATCTAAATATAGATAAATTGATTTCAAAAATAAAAACCCATTTAGAAAATAAATTTATATCAGAGGAAGATATCTTAATTACAAGAGAAAGGCATAGACAACATTTGCTTCAGTGCGTTGATCATTTAAATAATTTTTCAGATAAAAATGATAAAAAAGATTTTGATAAAGCTGCTGAGGATCTTAGGCTAGCTACAAGACAATTAGGTATGATTGTCGGTAAAGTCGATGTAGAAGAGATATTAGGCAGTATTTTTAATGATTTTTGCATTGGAAAATAACAACCGTTTTACCGGTTTATTTTGAAGTTTTTTACTAATTTTCGTTGATAAACAACGCTTTTTTAAGAAAAAAAACACAAATCTTGTAAATATTCTAATCGAATATAAATTTAGTGCATGAAAAAAGATTTTCAATTTGATGTAGTTGTTATCGGTGGCGGTCATGCTGGTTGCGAAGCTGCAACAGCCTCAGCAAGGCTTGGTGTAAATACTGCTTTGTTTACACATAACAAAAATACAATCGGAGAAATGTCATGCAATCCAGCTATAGGTGGTTTAGGCAAAGGTCACCTAGTTAGAGAAATCGATGCTTTAGATGGTGTTATGGGAGAGGTAGCAGACAAGTCTGGAATACAATTTAGATTATTAAATAGAAGTAGAGGACCTGCAGTTAGAGGACCTCGAACGCAATCTGACAGATCATTATATCGTAAATATATGCAAGAAAAACTTGTAAACTACTGTAATTTAAGCATTTTTTCAGATCCTGTAATAAAGTTTATTTTTGAAAATAACCAAATAAATGGGTTTATAACACTTAAAGGTAACAAAGTGAGTTGTAACAAGTTAATCTTAACAACAGGCACTTTTTTGAATGGTTTGATACATATAGGTGATGAAACAACTCCTGCTGGACGATTTAATGAAAAACCGAGCACAGGTTTAAGTGAACAATTAGAAAAGTATAATTTCAAAATTGGAAGATTAAAAACAGGGACACCTCCTAGATTAGATTCTAGAACAATTAATTTTAAAAATTTGGAAAAACAGTTTGCCGATGAAGACCCATATTTTTTTTCTTTTTTGACCAAAAAAAATTTAAACCAACAAGTGTCTTGTTCCATGACTTATACTAACGAGAGAGTTCATAAAATAATCAAAAAGAATTTATCTAAAAGTGCAATGTATTCCGGAAACATACAAGGTGTTGGCCCAAGATACTGTCCGTCTATTGAGGACAAAATAGTAAAATTTGCTGACAAGACAAGACATCAAATTTTTCTAGAGCCTGAAGGTCTAAATGATCATACCATTTACCCTAATGGCATATCTACATCCCTACCTGAGGTTGTGCAACGTGAAATACTTAATAATATCAATGGTTTAGAGAATGTAAAAATAATTAGACCAGGATATGCTATTGAATATGATTATATTGACCCGAGAGAGCTCTTTTTAACATTAGAGACAAAAAAAATAAAAAATCTTTATCTCGCTGGTCAAATAAATGGAACTACAGGTTATGAAGAAGCAGCTGCTCAAGGCCTTATTGCGGGAATTAATGCTGCTCTATCTTTAAAGAACATGGAACCTTTTATTTTAGACAGATCAGACGCATACATTGGCGTTATGATAGATGACTTAGTCACTAAAGGTGTTGCTGAGCCTTATAGAATGTTCACATCTCGAGCAGAATATAGACTTAGTCTTAGGTCAGATAATGCAGACTTAAGGCTTACTCATAAAGGAATTAAAATTGGTTTAATAGCAGAAAATAGAAAACAACTATTTGAGGACAAATTTAATAAATTAAGTAAAATATCACTTCAAATGTCTAATTTAAACATTTCACCCTCCAAAGCAGATAAATTTGGAATAAAAATAGCAAAAGACGGTGTTTTTAGATCAGCAGAGGAAATTCTTACTCAAAAAAGCGTTGATATGAGAAAAATAAGGAATATTTGGCCTGAAATTAATGATTATGGTAATGAAATTGATGAACAGATTGAGATTAACTCTCATTACAGAGGATATTTAAAGAGACAAAAGGCAGATATTTTAGCTTTTAAACGAGATGAGAATTTAACAATACCAGATAATATTGATTATGATCAATTTTCAGGCCTTTCCAATGAAGTAAAAGCCAAATTTAAAGAAATCAGGCCTAAAACTATGGGTCAGGCCTTAAGAATCGATGGAATAACTCCTGCAGCTGTATATATTTTGTTGTCACACGTCAAAAGAAAGTCTATTAAGCATATAGCTTAATGGACAACTTAATTTTAAATTCTTATTCCAAAATCTCTAATTTGAATGTTTCACGTGAAACTTGTAATGAGCTTGAGAGCTTAATTACGATGATACAGGAAAAAAATCAGAAAATTAACATTATAAGTAAAAAAATGTATGAAAAAGAGGTAATAAGAGAGCGTCATATTATAGATTCTGCACAAATTATTGATTTTGTTGATTTAAATTGCAATACAACCTCTGATTTAGGTACAGGAGGTGGAATGCCTGGCTTAATAGTGGCTATAGTGATGAAAAAAATTAAAAACAACATGAAAGTTAACCTTTATGAAAAAAGCTACCACAAATGTGTTTTCCTGAGAGAGGTTTCAAAAAAATTAAACTTAAATACAGAAATAATTCAGAAAGATATTTTTTCACTTAAAAATATTGAAACAGGAACAATTATGTCAAGGGCGTTTAAGCCAATGCCAGTCATTTTAAAATTGGTTAATGAAAATTTTACAAAATATAAAAATATTATTTTTTTTATGGGAAGTAGTGGAAGAAAAATTTTAAATGAAACACTTCAAGAGTGGGATTTAGATTATGAAGAAAAAAAAAGTTTAACTAGTGACGACTCGTTTATATTAAACATCAAAAAAATTAAAAAAAAGATTTCATGAAAATAATTTCAATTATAAATCAAAAGGGTGGAGTTGGAAAAACAACAACTGTAATTAATTTAGCGTCGGCGTTATCTCAACTTGGTAAAAAAATTTTAGTAATCGATCTAGACCCCCAGGGAAATGCTACCACAGGATTAGGATTATCCAACACCTCTCAATCTGATCAGACAATTTATGGGATTCTCAATGGCACAATGTCAATTTCAAACGTAATTAAAAAAACAGACTTTCAAAATCTTGATTTAATATCATCCAATGTGGATCTGTCTGGATTGGAGGTTGAAACCGCTGGTGATAGTGATAGAGCCTTTATACTTAAGGCTAAATTAACCGCCTATTTAAATGATTCTAGAGGATTATATGATTATATTCTCATAGATTGCCCTCCTTCTTTGAGTCTTCTAACCGTAATGGCTTTAGTATCATCTAACTCACTGCTTGTGCCATTACAAACAGAATTTTTTGCTTTAGAAGGACTTACACAGCTTATGAAGACTATTGAGAGGATCAAAGCTAACTTGAATCCTGAATTGGAGATACAAGGCATACTTTTAACCATGTATGATCGAAGAAATAAACTTTCATCACAAGTTGAACAAGAAGCGAGAGATTATTTCAAAGATAAAGTTTACCAAACGGTAATACCTCGAAACGTAAGGTTATCAGAAGCACCATCTCATGGCATTCCAGTATTGATTTATGACAAGAATTGTCCAGGAAGTAAGTCATATTATAGTTTTACAGATGAGTTCATGGCACAAGAAAATAAAATTGGGAGTGCTGCATAATGAATAAAATAAAAAAAGGGCTGGGTAGAGGTTTATCTTCTTTAATTGGTGAAACCAAAGTTGAGAATAAAACAAATAATTTAAGTTTAGCTGAAATAATTCCAAACAAATATCAACCAAGAAAAAATTTTGATGAGGAAAATTTAAATGATTTAGTTAATTCAATAAAAGAACGGGGTGTTATTCAGCCAATTATAGTTAGAAAATCTAATATAGATAACTCTAAATATGAAATTATAGCTGGAGAAAGAAGGTGGTTAGCAGCTCAGAAAGCTGGTCTACATGATATTCCAGTAGTTGTAACAGATGCTGATGATCTTAAATCTTTAGAATTTGCGATTGTTGAAAATGTTCAGAGACATGATCTAAATCCCTTAGAGGAAGCACAAGGTTATAAAAGATTGATAGATGAATTTGCATATGATCAAGATAAAGTATCAAAATTTATCGGTAAGAGCAGAAGCTATATTTCTAACTCATTAAGACTACTTAATTTACCCAAAGAAGTTCTTGATTTTGTTGAAAAAAAAAAAATTACAGCTGGTCATGCAAAGATATTAGTAGGTCTAGATAATGCTACGTTTCTAGCAAATAAATTTATTGAAAAAAAATTATCTGTTAGACAAGCAGAAAATTTAGTTAAAATATTTAAAAAGACTAAAAGAAATCCCTTCAGTAAAGTAGACTCAAATATCCGAGATTTAGAAAATTCTATATCTGAGAAAATTGGACTTAATGTTTCTATTAAAAACAATAAAAACAATAAAGGCACAATATCATTTTATTACAAAGAGCTGGATCAATTAAACAAGATAATTGATATAATTAAATCTGGATATTAGTATTTTCAACTTTATCTAAAATCATATTGTTTATGATTTGGTTAGAAATTTGAGGATTTTTTTTAATTAAACTTTCGGTATTGTTTAGATCTACAATAAAACTTTCAATCTCATTCAATTCCCATATTTTGATTTGCTGTTTAATTATATTTTTATCCTTCCAGAATATTGGAGGTTTAAATGAGTTAATTACTTGATCGATATCTTTATTTTCATTGAAATTTAATCTTAGTTTTCTTAGTCTTTTTAACTTGTTTAAAAAAGTTCTTAAAATTAAAATATTATCCTCACTAGATGGGATATTTTCATTAAGAATATTGAGAGTTCTTTTTTTATTTTTGCTCAGACAATTATCTACTAACTCTCCAGCATTGTAATTTTCGCTTAGGTTTGTTAGTTTTAAAATATCTTCTAACTCTAATTTTTTATTGTTTTGACTTAGGCTAATAATTTTTTGTAATTCATTTTTAAGATTAATTCTATCTCCTTGTGATCTTTCAATGATTAAATTTATGTTTTCAGAAGATAAATTAATCTTATTTTCAAACAAAATTTTCTTTGCGATGGATAAAAGAGTTTGTGGAGTATCTTCGTAA
>CACEWC010000004.1 GCA_902563075.1 uncultured Pelagibacteraceae bacterium | reverse complement strand
GGTACAATGTATTCTTTAGTTGCCTTAGGATTTGTTTTAATTTTTAAAGCCTCAGCAACATTCAATTTTTCACAAGGAGCTATGGTTTTTTTCTCAGTCCTTGCTTTCTGTGGCTTCATGCAAGATTTTAATATACCTTTTGTGATTGCATTTATTTTAGCTGCTTTTCTGATGGTTGTAGTAGGTCTTTGTACTGAAAGATTGGTTTTAAGACCTTTGATGAATGCTAGTGAAGATACAGTATTAATGGCCACAATAGGCTTAGGATATGTTTTAGAAGGACTTGCTCAGGCAGCATGGGGAGTGGAAGTAAGAAGATTAGATTTAGGCATAGGAGATTTCCCAGTGCCATGGATTGCAGATAATTTAAAATTATTTATTAGTGCACTTGATATTACTGCTGGGTTAGTTGCAGCAATAATGATTATTGGTCTATTTTTATTGTTTAAATATACAAAAATTGGATTAGGTTTGAGAGCTGTTGCAGATGATGCAGGTGCAGCAAGTTCTATAGGAATTCCTTTAAAACATATAATGTTATTAGTTTGGTCTGCTGCAGGTGTGGTAGCTTTAGTTGCAGGATGTATGTGGGGAGCTAGAGCTGGTGTTCAATTTGCTCTTGTTGATCTTGCATTAAAAGCTTTGCCAGTTTTAATTATTGGTGGATTTTCCTCTATTCCAGGGGCAATTATTGGTGGTTTAATTATTGGTGCAGTAGAAAAAATATTAGAGGTATATATCGGACCGTTTTTTGGAGGCGCCATCGAAGGATGGGCTCCATATGTATTAGCGATATTCTTTTTATTATATAGACCGGAGGGTTTATTTGGAGAAAAAATTATTAGGAGAGTTTAATTTATGAAACCAATTTTTATGACTTACACAAAAAAAGACCTTATCAACTTAGCTGTTTGTATGGTTTTAAGTGTATTAATAATACCGACATTTATTAAAACAGAATATTGGTACACCTCTATATTAATTCCTTGGCTTTGCTTGGCTTTAGCTACTATAGGACAACAAATTGTAATGGGTTATACGGGTCAATTAGCCTTGGGTGCTGCTGGATTTATGGCTGCAGGTGCTTTTGCTATGTTTAACCTTATTTTACGAGTGCCTGATCTTGGTTTCGTTGGCTCACTAATAGTTTCAGGTTTAATTTCTGCAGCTTTTGGAATTTTGTTTGGTTTACCAAGTTTAAAAGTTAGAGGAATTTATCTTATGGTAGCAACATTAGCCTCACAGTTTTTTATTATATGGATGATAGATAAATTTGGATGGTTTAAAAACTATGACTCATCAGGGATTATAACTGCACAAGATATAGTTATTTTAGGAAAACCATTTACAACACCATTAGCTATGTATTTTGTATGTTTAGCTGTTACCACTATTTTAACTTTATTAGCTATGAATATGGCAAGAGGAAGTACAGGCAGAAATTGGATGGCAGTTAGAGATATGGATATCGCCGCAGAATCTATGGGCGTTTCATTACTAAGAACTAAGGTTCAGGCATTTGCTATTAGTGCATTTTATTGTGGTGTAGCTGGTGCTCTTTTTGCATTTTGTTATCTAAAATCTTTAGAGCCAGTTGCTTTTGATATTAAGTTATCTTTTAAAATCTTATTCATGTGCATTCTTGGGGGACTTGGGACTATTAATGGTGCTTTTATAGGAGCAGCATTTATTTTGCTTTTTCCAGTTCTTTTAAATGCTATAGGAAACAATGTATTTCACGGAGCTATTGATGCTACAATTATTTCATCAATCGAACAGGTAATATTTGGTCTGTTGATGATAGTATTTATGATTTATGAACCTTTAGGAATGGCTAAGCTTTGGGAAAATCTTAAACAAAGTATGAAATCAAAATTATCTTCATCGGGTATTAAAGTTGTAAAATCTCCAGTACTAAAAAAGTGAATAAGAAGAAATTAATTATAGCATTAGCAATAGGAATATTAATAGGTCTTCTTATTGAAAATAATTTTATAATTTCTTAAAAAATTATTTTCGGCTTGGATAAGATTTTTTCAAAATAAATTTGTTAACAATTATTGCAAAAATAATAATTATAACTGATCCTGATATAACAGGACTTAACAAGTAATCAAAAGAGACGCTACCAATAATAACTATTATTGGATTACCACCTGCAGGTGGGTGAGTAACATTTAAAAGGATCATTAATCCGACCCCAAATCCTACTGCTAATGGTATAGTTAAAAAGATTGGTAATGGAACAAAGTTTAAAAAAAGTAAACCTACGATTGCGGTAACTAAATGACCAAAAAAAACATTTTTTGGTTGAGCAAACGGACTTTCAGGATATCCATAAAGTAAAACCATAGATGATCCAAATGAGGCTAATAGAAAGATCCCAAATTCTGTTCTATAAGTTAGGAAAGTTAAAATTCCAATTGTAATTATTGAAAATAAACCGGCTAAAAGAGATTGTTTAAGATTACCCATAATTTAACTTGATACTATCTTTTTTAAAGTTTTGAAAGGTAACAATATACAATCTTTTTTATTGATATTTTTCTTCTTAATCAATTTTTTCAAAGAACTCCATTTTTTATCTATAATTTTTACATCATCATCAAAATATAATTCAGCTTTATCACATAAATCGTTAATTTTTTCTTTTTGGTTATTCATAGAAATTTTCGATAATAAACTGGCTGATGCCTGGCAGTATACACAAGATTTACCTTGATACCCAAAGTCTAAAATTTTTTCGTTTTTTAATATAAGCTCTATTTGCATTTCATCCCCACACACAGAATTTTTTAACTTTGAGACATGTGTACGGTTCTCAATATTTCTATTGTTATTTGTGTTTGCAGCAATTCTTAGCACCTCTAAATCCATATCAATTTTTAATTACATGACAAATAAAAACCAATCAAGAATAGAAATAGGCTGAACACAACTTTAAATGGAAAAATTAAATTTAAGATTAAAGATATCTCATTTTTGTTGTAGTTATAAATTTTTAGATTTAATCTTTCTGAATGCTTGAATTAAAAAATCCAAAAATCGCAGTTCCAGTAGTTTTGTTCGCAGGAATTTTATGGTCTTTTGGCCCTCTTGTTGTGAGATATATGGATAATCCTAACCAGGTTCCATGGCAGTATATTTTTGGCAGAGGATTAACAATTTTTATTCTTTTAAATCTTTATCTTTATTTTGAAGAGGGGATTAAATTTTATAAAAATTATTTAAAAATCGGATACTCAGGCATTATTGGTGGAACAGGATTAGGAGTTGCTATGATAAGTTTTATTTATTCAATTACCAATACATCAGCTGCAATTACACTACTTTGTTTAGCAGCAATGCCTTTTTTTACTGCACTTCTGGCTTTTTTATTCCTTAAAGAAAAAATTTCATTAAATGTTTGGATTTCAATTTTTATTGCAACAGTTGGAATAATAATAATGGCCTTTGGAAGTTCTGGATCTAATTCTGTTGTTGGTTTTGTTTTTGGAATGCTTTCTTCAATAGGATTTTCTGTTTTTTCTGTAACTTTAAGATGGAGAACAGATACTCCAAAGTTTACAACTGTAGCTTTTTCAGGTTTTTTTTGCTTTGTTTTTGCCGCTATAATCCTTCTAAGCACAAAACAAGTATTCTTTTCAACAAGTTATAATGGAGCATTATTTTCTCTACATGGAACATTAGTTTGCTTGGGACTAATTTTATATTCTATTGGCTCAAAAGCTATTCCTGCTGCAGAATTAACATTATTATCATTGACCGAAGTAATTGGTGGAATTTTTTGGGTTTGGTTACCTATCTTGGGCATAAATGAAGTACCTGACACTTACACTATAGTTGGAGGATTTTTTCTATTTATTTCATTAATTTATTACAGTTTAGTGATGCGTTGGAATAAAAGATTTATAGCTTTAAATTAATCTAGAAACATGAGTAAAGATAAAGTTGTTGTTAATAGCTGGAATGAGTGGGATCCACTAAAGCATGTTATAGTTGGGAGAGCGGATGGTTGCTGTATCCCAGCACCAGAGCCTGCTTTAGATGCTAAAGTGCCTGAAGACTCAGACATGAAAGGTTCTCATGGACCGCGTACTAAAGATACAGTTGACAAAGCAAATGAATTATTAAACAATTTTGCATCAATGTTGGAAAAAAGAGGAATTAAAGTTGATCGACCTGTTCCACTTAATCATAATCAAAAAATTTCTACTCCAGATTGGGAAGTTGAAAGTATGTTTGGATGTATGCCTGCAAGAGATATCATACTTACAGTTGGAAATGAGATGCTTGAAGCAACAATGAGTTATAGATGTAGATGGTTTGAATATCTAAATTATAGACCGCTAATCAAAAAATATTTTGAACAAGATAAGAATATGCGTCATGAGACTGCTCCAAAGCCTAGATTAACGAATGCTGATTATCGTGAGGATTATTTGTCAGATAAGATTGGAATTCAAAAGAGACTCAAATGGACTGAAGAAAAATTTTTTGTAACTACTGAAGAAGAGCCTTTATTTGATGCAGCAGATGTTCTTAGATTTGGGAAGGACCTAATTGTTCAACATGGTTTTACAACAAATTTAAAGGGAATTGATTGGCTTCGAAGACATTTTAAAGATCATAGAGTTCATGCAGTTAATTTTCCTGGAGATCCTTACCCAATTCATATAGATGCAACATTTACACCGATAAAAGAAGGGTTAATTATTAATAATCCTCAAAGAAGACTTCCAAAGGAACAAAGAAAATTATTTGAGGATAATGGGTGGAAAATAATAGATAGTGCTCAACCTGCTCATAATGAACCACCTCCACTTTGTTATTCATCAGTATGGTTATCAATGAATGTTTTAGTTCTTGATCCAAAAACAGTTTGTGTTGAAAAAAGTGAAGTTTATCAAGCTGAACAACTTGATAAATTAGGAATGGAAGTTGTTCCTGTTGAATTGAGAGATGCATATGCATTTGGAGGTGGTGTTCATTGCTGCACAGCTGATGTTTATAGAGAAGGTGATTTAAAGGATTATTTTCTTAAACAATAAAAAATGACTGAAAATTTTAAAAAAAACTATTATCTAGAAGCTAGTTTAAGATTTTTTGAGACAAATTATGAAAAAAGATTGAAATTTTTAGATACAAAAAATTTTTTATTTAGTGAAATATCTCATTTTATTAACAATTGTATAGATAATACGAAAAATACTTATATTTTTTGTGCTGGAAATTCATTAATAAGTAAAAATATTAAATCTAATAAAGTTTATGTAAAAGAAATTAATGAAAAATATGAAATTAACTATAATACAACTATAGAGTACACTAATGAATTTCATGAAGATAAGATTAAAGATTGCGATACAGTTCTTATAGCTGACATTGAACATCAACAAAACCCTACATCAAACTTACTTAGTTTAGCAAAAATAATTCATGACGATACAAAAATAATTGTTTTGTCAAAAAGTTTATTCTGGATGAGTATGTTAAAATTTTTAAAATATTTTTTTAACTTTTCTCCAAAAAAAAATAATTTTTTACCCTCATCTTATTTGAATAATTTATATTCTAGTTGTAATTTAGAAATTATTAGAAATGAAAAAATTATTGCTTTGCCAGCAAATATTCCTTTTCTAACCAATTTTATAAATAAAATTTTTAGGTTACCTTTTTTAAATATTTTTTGTTTGATGAATTTAACAATCCTAAAAAAAATTAATCAGGATTTTTCAAAAAATGATAATAAAAAAGTATCAATTATAATTCCTTGTAAAAATGAGGAAAATAATATTGGTCTATTCGAGAAAGAAATTGTAAATAATCCAAGATCCTATGAATATCTTTTTGGTAATGATAAATCTTCAGATAAAACGATTAATGAAATAGATAAATTATCCACTAAATTAAGTAGTTTTGATATTATTAAATATCAAGGACCAGGAGTTTGTAAATCTGAAAATGTTTATAAAGGTATTGAGTATTGCAAAGGTGATATTATCGTGATTTATGATGCAGACTTGACTGTAAGTTTTAGAGATATTGAATTTTCATTAGAAATATTAAAAAGCACTAATGCAGATTTTATTAATTGCACAAGAATGATTTATCCACAAAAAGATGGAGCAATGAAATTTTTTAATTTTATTGGGAATAGTTTTTTTGCGGGATTGTTTAGTCTTCTTTTTAAAAAAAGAATAACAGATACTTTATGTGGAACAAAAATTTTTTATAAAAAAGATTGGATCAAAATTAAAAAAAATGTCTCAAAATGGGGAATGAAAGATCTCTGGGGAGATTTTGATCTTTTGATTGGTGCGTACAAAAATAATTTAAAAATTACAGAGGTACCTGTTACATATTATGAACGAAAACAAGATGTTACTAAAATGACTTCATTAATTTCTAATTCTTTAAGAATGTTTTTTATTGTTCTTTTATCTTATTACAAACTTAGACTGAAAAAATAATAATTAAGAAAATCTTGTATTTTCGTAAATATACTCAAAAGATTTTCTAAAAAACATTTTACTTTTTTTAATTTTCTTAAATCCGTAATTTTTAAGTAATCTATGAATATCTCCGAACTTATAGTTTTTAATTATCATATCGTCATAATGATGTTCAAGATAAATCAATCTAACTTTTTTATAAAATTTTGATATACCTTTTAAAATATTAAATTCATACCCCTCAGTATCTATTTTTAGTAAATCAATATAATTTATATTT
Source organism: uncultured Pelagibacteraceae bacterium (assembly GCA_902563075.1). GTDB lineage: Bacteria > Pseudomonadota > Alphaproteobacteria > Pelagibacterales > Pelagibacteraceae > Pelagibacter. The sequence continues at coordinate 54,387 of CACEWC010000004.1, read as the reverse complement.
TCTTTTTCGATAAAATAATCTAAAGTTATAATTTTGACAGGTAACTTTTGTTGAAACAAATTTTTGTCTTTAATGTTTAAAACATTTAATTTTCTTTGAAAATATTTTGACTCTAGATTTATATTATTTATTGTAGAGGATGAAGATTCAATAGTTTGATTAATAAATTTTTCAGATAATTCCTCACCTAATCCAAAATTGTAGATTTTAAACTTTTTTGAATTTAACTTTTTTTGATTTTTTTTCAATATTTCGAAATTTTTAGGACTAGCTTCAAATGAATAAATAATATCTATGTCCAATTTTTTATTTAATAGATTTACTGTTTCTCCATAGTGTGCTCCTATATCGAAGACAACAATAGGTTTAGAAAATTTTTCTTTAATTAATTTAATCATTTTATATTGCTGAAAATAATCAAAATAATTAAGCACTAATAAAACAAATCTTGAAAATATCATTTTCTTGAGAATTATATTTATTTATAAATAAAATAATATCCTTTTAATTTGTTAACAAAAATTTTACTTGATAAATTTCCAATACATGGTGTTGGTGTATTCCAACAATGACCTTTAGTTCTATAAATTATTAATCCTGACGGAAAAGATTCTTTAAAAAATTCTTTTTCTGGAATTGAATAAAATGGAAAATTTGTGTATTTATATAGATCATTTCTTTTAAGTTCTTTTTGAATTCTATTAATATTTTTAAAATTAAAAATAATTATTATTAATATTACAAAAAATGTAAATTTTTTTTCGAAATTATCTCTATTTTTAAAATTTTTAATGAGCAATACAGCTGGAATTGCTAAAATTAAAAAAACAATTGGATAACCCCCATATCTTAAAGTTGGGTGCTTAGTGAACCAAATAATGAAAATAAAAATGATAATAAAGTAAAATATTAAAATTTTTTTATCAAAAAATGAAATTCTATTTTTTAATTCAAACTTTTTAAATAATAAGAATACTATAAAAAAAACTGTCGCTAAAACAAATAATTGTTCTTTAAATTTTCCAACAAAATATTTCTCAGTCCAATGGCTGAGCCAATTGAAGTTTTGTATATAAATTTTTGGATCTTCAACTCTAAAATCTGGACCCGCACCAGCTTTAGCCCATTGCTCAAGCCATAAAGCTAATGATTTATAAGACATCTTATTATCTGCCCAATAAAGATTATCACCAAAACATGTAGAACTTATTGGTGAAATTATACATCCAGTAGAAATAAAATGATGCAATGAATAAATTGCCAAAGTAATTATTAAAATTAAAGATGATTTAGAAAAAAAAATTATTTTTAGGTTTTTTAAGAAACTTTCTTTAAAAAGAAATATTAGTACCCCTAAAAGAATATAGGGAATAAAGTATGTTTTCAAACTTATACTAAATCCTAATAAAGGAATTAAAAAAATAAAATTATTAATTTGATTTTTATCTTTGTTAAAGCAAGAAATTTGAAAAGCTTTTATAATAAGTACAATAATTAATAATTGACCAGCTTTATCTGTTCCGAATTCAGCAAATCTATTAAATGAAAGATTAAAATAAGCTAATGCAAGTAAACAAATAAATTTTATTATATCAGAATTATCTTTAGAAATTATCTCTTTAAATAAAAAAAAATTAAAAAAAATAATGAAAAATAATAAAGAAAAGTGAAATGAAAAATATTCAATGAAGGGAAGATAGAAAGTTGAATTCAAAAAAAATAATGAAGAGAGTAATTTATAACCATGTCCAAGATTACTCATGCCAAATATTACCTTGTGCTCAGTTAAATATTTTGTGAAAGTTAAATGATAATACGAAAAATCATCATGAGTTTTAGATATAAGTAAGGCTGAAAATGAGAAGAAAGAGATAAGCAATATTATTTTAAAATATTTTTTTTTGTTATCAAATTTTGAAAAAAAGAATATTAAAATACCTATTGTATGTAATATTATGTTATGTAAGAAATTATGTGGTATAAATAATGAAGTAATTATTGATATAAATGTTAAAAAGAATAATCCATAAAAACCTAAAAATATCTCATCATTATTAAGGGTGATTTTTTTTTTCTCATAACATAATCTCTGAAATAATATTCCGTATCCAATAACAGATATTAATAAAATGTAAAAAACAAAAAAAAATAATAAAAAGCTAGACATAGAAATAATTATTTTATTTTAACTCTTAATAATAAATATATAGATTATATAAGAATTATTTTAAATACAGAATTGTATTTCAAATTTAAAATAAGGTTTTTTTAGTTAAATAAATAAAATTCTTAATATTATTCTAATTTTCTTTTGTTACATCTACGTCAAATTTTTCTAATCCTTTTGAAAAATTTTTATCGATGGAGTCCTCTTTTTCTTCAAAAGATTTAAGCTTCTCTAGCTCTCTTTGTCTCAATCTTTCCTCTCTTAGGTTCTCTCGATGTTCTCTTGCTTTTTGCTCTCTATCAAATTTTTCCTCCCATTCCTTGATCTTAATATATTCTAATTCTTTTTGTTTCTCTTCCTGGTCTTTAATCATCTTAAGAGCTCTCTCTTTTCTTCTTTTTTCTTTAAGTTCAGCGTTTTGTTGTTCTTCCTCTCGAACCTTTAAATCAATATCTTTTCTATTTTGAGATTCCTCTCTTAACTTAAGATCTTTTTCCTTAGCTCTTAGTTCTTTACTTATAAGTACTAACTCCTCATCTTTTTTTATTAATCGAGCTGACTCTAACTTTTGAGCGTCCTCTTTAATTTTAATTTCCTTTTCTTTTAATCTTAATTCGTCCTCATTAAGTTTTAATTTATTGCTTTCTTTAATGAGTCTTTCCTCCCAAATTTTAAGATCTTTTCTTTCCTTAAGGATCTGATTTTTTTCTTGTAGTTTTTCCAATTTTATAGCTTTAACTTTATTAAGTTCTTTGTTTTTTCTGTAATTAGAAATTGCACTACTAAAAAAGGATTTGGCAGAAAAATTACTGGTTTTTTTAACCCCAATTTTTTTTTTTATTTTTTTTTGTTTAATTTTTTTCTTAGGCATATTTATATATTTGTATAAAAACAAATATTTAATATATTTTCAATATTTCAATCTTCTTTTTTACTCTTCACTGCTTATTTTGAGTTTCAACCTATAAGTGATTAATAATTGTTAAAAACAATAAAATTCATAATCTTTTTGCATAAATTGAACGTAAATATTATTAAAGTTAAGTGAAAAAATTTAAAAAATTAATAATTGCTTGTGACGGGGAGTCAGCAAGTGGAAAAAGCACTGCAGCGAAGCTCATCTCTAGAAAATATAAATTGTTACTTATCAATTCAGGCTTATTGTATAGATATGCAAGTAAAGAAATTATTAAAAATAATCCTAAGGATATTGTTAATTTCTTAAAAAAAAGATTTAAAAGTATTTCCTATAAAAAAGTAGTTAAATTAAATTTACATTCACAACAAATTAGTAAACATGTTGCTATTTTAGCTAAAAATAGAAATATCCGGAAAATAATAAATACATTTCAAAAAAAGTTGATCAAAAAAAATAAAAAGATTTGTATAGAGGGTAGAGATATAGCAAGTAAAATATTGGCTAAAAATCCAAAATATGATTTAGCTTTTTATTTCAAATGTAATCTAAATGTTTCTAGTTACAGAAGATGGTTAGATTTAAAAAAGACAGTACCCTTAAAAGAAGTTAAAAAATCTTTAAAAAATAGAACAAAAATGGATAAAACAAGAAAAAATAGTCCACTTGTAAAAGTCAAAGATGCAATTTTAATTAGAACTGACAAACTTTCGAAAAGAGGTGTTTTAAATAAAATGTCTAAATATATTGAAAACCTAAACTAAGCTTTCATTTCATCTTCATCTTTTTTATATTTAACACCTTTTCTCTCCAATATTTCTTTCACTTTGTCTGAGTAGGGTTCCTCAATATGTGCCGTTGTTGGATTTAACTCTATTCCAGCTGGAGTAATTGTTTGCGGCATAGCAACAAATTGAGAATCGGGGTTATCAACACTCTGTCTTACTTTCATTCGATAAATACCAAAAAAACCTATAATGCAATGAAAGAAAAATAAAAATACAAAAAATCCATTTGATCCAACTAAGTCCATGAATATTGAGCACAAAAATGGCCCACTCATAGCACCTAATCCAAATGCAAACTGTAGTCCAGCACCTGCAGCAACAAATTTATCTTTTGATATGTAGTCATTTGTATGAGCTAAAATTAATGAAAAAATAGGCAAACTACAAAAAGAAAATAAAATAAAAAAAATATAAAACCATGTTTTGCTTGTTGCAAGGCTCCCAGGCAAATACATTTGTCTTGATACTAATATTGCAAAAATTGAAAATATTGCAGCACCAAATGTACTAAATACAATAACTTTTCTTCTATCATACATATCGGATATTTTTCCTATTGGAAATTGAGCTATTGCTCCTGAAACTGCTAAAAGAAAAGTCACGATTGAAATTTCTAGTATCGTAAAATTCATTGAGGTTGCATAAACAGCCAATAGAGTAAACAATGCAGATTGAATAGTTCCATAAAAAAGAGAACTTACCATACCGAATGGAGATGCATGATAAAGTTCTTTAAGTTTCATAGCTTTAATACTTTTAAAAGTAGGTGGTTTTTTTTTTGTCAGTAAAATGGGAATGAGCGCAGCTGAGGTTATTACAGAAACTAAAATAAATGGTTGAAAGTTTTTCGGACTGCTGAAGTTAAGTAAGAACATTCCAATCCCCATTGTTCCATAAAGAATGACCATATAAACAGATAAAACACTTCCTCTATTTTTGTTGCTTGATCTATCATTTAGCCAACTCTCTGCCACAGTATAAATACAAACCATACTTATTCCAGTAAGCACTCTGAGCAAAAACCATATAAATGGATTAATTAATATTGAATGAATTAAAATTATCAAAGATGCTAAAGATGCAAATGCAGCAAAAACTCTTATATGTCCAACTCTTGAGATAATTTTTGGTATAGTTGCGGCTCCAATGAAATAACCAACAAAATATCCTGACATCATAAAACCTGTTGAAGTAAGACTAAATTCTTCTTGGACAGCTCTAACCCCAAGCAAAGATCCTTGAAAGCCATAAGCCATCATTATGCATCCCATGCCCAAAAATAGAGCCCACGAATTTTTTAAAACTTTATCCATAAAATCAGCCGTAAGTATTCGCGATGTATTATTAAATCAAGTCTTAATTGTGACAAGCTTAAGAATTTTTAAGCTTTAAAAAAGAGTGAATTGCAATTGTCGTTATGATAACAATCCCACCATAAAGAGTTTCAATACTTGGTTGTTCTTTAATAATCAACCAAACCCAAATAGGACCTATTATGGTTTCTAGCAAAAAAAACAAGTTAACCTCTGCAGCAGGGATAAACCTTGGAGCAATAGTCACTAAAACAAAAGGTATAGCAACACATAAAATACACATTAAAGGTACTATAATCAGGTCTTTTTCTAAAAGAGCAAAACTCTCAATAAAGAATAAAGCAAAAGTGGCAACAAGTAGTTTACCTACTACAGCTGCTGGAACTAAATTTTTGGATTTTGCAGATCTGATTGTAATAGCACCTACGGCAAGACCAATAGCAGTGATAAACCCTAAGATATCCCCATAAAAGTTACCTAATTTAAGAGAATCAAAAAAAATATAGATGATTGCAAAAAAAGTAACAATTATTGAAATCCAAGTTTTTTTATCAGGGGGTTCCTTTAAAACAATGGCCCCAAGCATTGCTGATAGCATTGGCGCGGTTGCTATCATTACTAAAGTATTTGCTACATTTGTATTTTGAATAGAGACTACAAATGTAATGTTTGTAATACTAAAAGTAACTACGTAAATTATACCATGATAACCACTTGTAAAAAGTAGCTTAAAAAAATTTAATTTATAAATTAATAACATTCCAAAAAAAACAGTTAAGAATGGGATTATTCCGCGATAAAAAACAAGACCCCATGTGTCAATATTAGAAAGCCTAATAAATAAAGAGTCAGGTGTAATAAACATTACAGCTACGAAAGCAAGTAATGATCCTTTTTGCTGATCTGTTAAATTTTTCATGCTTTTAAATCTTTCCAAAAAATTTTGGCAAGATTAATCTTAGATATATCGAATAAAGTTTTTAATCCAGTCGGAGATGTAACATTGATATCACCATTTAGTTTTTGATCGATAAAATCGATTCCAGCAAAATAAATTTTTTCTTTCTTTAAATCTTTTGCAATTGTATTTGATATTCTTTTCTCTAATTTTGTTAATTGAATATTTATTGGTTTTGCCCCTTTACTCATGTTACTTAGAAATGATCCTTTTTTAGGTACTCTAGAAATCGCACCGCATATTTTCCCATTAATCAAAAATACTCTCTTATCCCCTTTGCTAATTTTAGGTAAATATTTTTGACACATTATATGATCATGTTTTTTAATAAATTTTTTTATAAAGTTTAATTTAAATTTATTCAGTAAATGAATATCATTTCCACTAAAGCTGTGTATAGGTTTTAAAATTACACTTTTATTCTTTTTAAAAAAATTTTTAATTTCATTAATGTTTTGAGTAAAAATTGTATTTGGCATAAATCTTAAATATTTGACTGAATAAAGTTTTTCAGAAATATTTCTGATTGAAGTAGGATTGTTTATAATTTTTACTTTGTCCTTAATTGTCTCAAGAATAAAAGTAGTAGATATATATTCTAGATTAAAAGGAGGATCCTGTCTTATTAAGATATATCTACATTTAATGAGATTTAACTTTTTTTTTTTTAAGATTTTGTAAAACTTTTTATCATTATAATTAAACTTAATAAAAAAACCTTTAGCTATAACTTTTGAATCTACAATAGATAAATCTTTAGGGTCATAATAAAAGATTCTATATTTCTTTTTTTGAATTTCATTGGCTAAAAAAACACTTGTATCTGTTTTTGGATTTAGTTTAGAAGGGTGATTTCCTTGTATAGCAACAATTTTATTTGTCATACAAATCTTTTAAATCTTCATTTTTAGAAAATTTATCAATCATATGATCTGCATTCGTAGTTTTATTATCAATAACTTTTTGCAAATGATTTAAAAACAAAGTTTCATTTTTTTCGTTTTTATTTAGTATATCTCTATTATCCAATCCTTTTCTTGAGATTTCTAACAAAGTTGAAGCCCAGTAAAAAAGGTCTTTACCCATCAATTGAGTATTAAAACCCTTTTGAGGAGCATCTAAATAAGCATTAATTATTTTATCTTTATCCCATGAGGAAATTAAATCATAAACTTCTTCTAAATTCCCATATAACAAACCAATAAAAAATGCAGGCCCAGCACAAAGACAATCCCATCCACATGTATCCATCGACCTTAATTCAATATATTTTTTCAATCTATTTTCAGTAAATATTGTGCTTAAGTGTAATGATAAATCACTCTCAGTTGGAAGACGATTTTTTATTTCACCTATCTTACCATTCATAAAATCCTTAAAAGTGTATTTATTTCCTGACAAATAATTTTGTTTATCTTGTATAAATAAAATCGGGAAATTGATTATAAATTCAGCATATTTTTCAAAATTTAAATTTTCGAAAAATAATTTTGGAAGCCCACCACGTGAAGTATTTTGCCATACTTTGGATCTATAAGATAAATAATTGCTCTTTTTTTTTTCAACTATTGAGGAATTAGCAAATAAAGCAATTGAGATTGGAACTATTGAATTTACTATTTTAAATTTTTTAAAAAAATCTTCCTCTGAAGAATAATCAATGTTTAATTGAGTCCCACAAGTCCTATACATCATATCTAGACTTAATTCTCCTCCTAATGGCATATCTTTTGTCATAAGTTCGTATCTCTGTTTGGGATTATTAGGAATTTCATTAAGGTTTGAAATAGGATCAAAACCTGTGCTAACAATCTTTATATTAAGTTTTTTTGTGACCTGTCTGAGTTCGAACAAATAATCATAAGACTCTGCACATGCCTCGTGAATATTATTAAGTTTTTCTCCAGATAATTCAATTTGATTACCTGGTTCGAGAGTAATATTTTTACCTCCTTTGTTTAAACCAATAATATTTTTACCTTCTTTAATTGGATTCCAGCCAAATTCATTAAGTGCTGAAAACATTTCTTTTACTTTTGAGTAATCAATTCTTTTGTTGTTTTTACTATCAAATAAAAATTTCTCATGTTCAATACCAATCTTGAAATTTTTTTTTTCTTTTATTCCAGATTTAAAGTATTGAATTATTTGTTCTTTAGAAATAGTCATATTTGAGAATATAGCCTATAAAATTTTACAGTGAAGAGTAAGGTTTTCTCGAAAAAACTTTTTTTACAAAGGGTTTAAAGAAATCTAATGGTAAAGATTTATAATTTGGATCAAATGAGTTTTGATCATATTTTTCACAAAAATCTACTGTGTCCTGATAATATTTATGATTTCTATATTCGTCTCTTTTATTTTTGTTTCCACCTAAATGGTGAGCGTAATAATACATCTGAAACTCACCATGTTTCTCAACAATCCAATGAGTTTTTTCTGACACATATGGTTTAAGTATCGCTGCAGCATATTCTGAATGGTTCATTGGGGCTAGTTCATCACCAATATCATGCAATAAAGCAGCTACAACCATTTCATCACTTTCTCCATTTCTATAAGCTCTGGTAGCGCTTTGAAGCGAATGTTCCAGTCTTGAAACTTGGTAACCTTCTAAAGTTTCAGTAAGTCCAGACATAAATTTTAATATCCTGTCAGCTGTTTTACTTGCAAAATCTTTTTCATGTTTATCAAGAAAAAGATAATCTTCTTTGGTTCCATTTTTCATTTCTGTAAAACTTACTTTTTTCATAAATTAATTATTTGATGCTGTACTTAGTAAAGAAAGCTGAGTTATCTTGCTGTCACCCAATTCATCTACAGGTTTTACTGGATAATCTCCAGTGAAATAATGATCCGTTAATTGTGGATAATTTTCGTTTCTTTTATCAAATCCAATAGCTTTATACATACCTTGAATAGATAAAAATTTTAATGATTTAGCACCAATGTATTCACAGATTTCATCATTATTTTTATTTGCAGCTAACAATTCTTTTTTTGTTGGTGTATCAACTCCATAGAAATCTGGGTGTTTAATTTCAGGACAAGCAATTCTAACATGAACCTCTTTTGCTCCAGCATCATAAAGCATTTTTACAATTTTATGAGATGTCGTTCCTCTAACCAAAGAATCATCAACAAGAATAATCTTTTTATTTTCAATTGTTGTTTGATTTGCATTTAATTTAAGCTTAACCCCCAAACTTCTTATTTTTTGACTTGGTTCAATAAAGGTTCTTCCAACATAATGATTTCTAATTAATCCATGTTCATAATTTTTATTTAAGTGCTGCGCAAAACCCAAAGCCGCTGCGTTTCCAGAGTCTGGAACTGGAACAATAATATCAGCATCAATATCGTTTTCTTTTGCTAACTCTTTACCTAAATTTTTACGGTGCTCATATGCAGTTTTTCCATTAAGAATACTATCTGGTCTTGCAAAATAAATATATTCAAAAACACAAGGTCTGATTTTTTTAATTGGAAAAGGTTTTATACTTTTTAATTTATCATTTTCAATTAAAACAATTTCACCATTATCTACTTCTCGAATAAATTTTGCACCTATAATATCCAATGCACAGGTCTCAGATGCAAGAACGTAGCTTTTTTTTAATTTACCTATAACTAAAGGTCTAATACCATAAGGATCTCTAACTCCTACCAGTAGATTTTGAGTTAACATCACAAGGGCATATCCGCCTTGAATTTGAAATATCGCATCTATTATTTTATCAATAGTTTTTAATCTTTTTGATTTTGCTATTAGTTGTACAATTGTTTCAGTGTCAGAGGTCGTGTAGAAAATTGCTCCTTCTTCAACAAGTTTATTTCTTAAGTAAATTGAATTTGTTAAATTTCCATTGTGAGCAACCCCAATCCCACCAGCATTGGTATCTGCAAAGAAAGGCTGAATGTTTCTTAATGTATTATTTCCAGTAGTACTATATCGATTATGACCAATTGCAAAATTTCCCTTGAGATTATCTAGGACCTTTTCCTTATTAAAGTTGTCACCAACTAACCCAAATCTTTTCTCCGAATAATATCTTTCTCCATCAAATGTTACTATTCCACAGCCCTCTTGTCCTCTATGTTGTAGAGAGTGTAATCCAAGAGCGGTTAAAGCTGATGCATCTTTTACATTAGCAATCCCAAACACACCGCATTCTTCATTCAATTTTGGATTATAAGTCTTCAATTTTTTCTTTAGAATCTTTATATGTTTTTTCATTTGGAAAAACTTTTAATAAATAATTACTACCTTTTTCAAGATATGGAAAGGTGTATGATTTGTTTAAATTTACTGGCCATTTGTCATAATTATACACGATATGTACACCTGAAAATATACATATGGAGATAACATATGCTCGAATAAATCCAAAAAAGAATCCGAAAACAGTATCTAAACTTCCTATACCAGTATATTTGATTGCGTTACTAATCCCTTTATTAATCAACAATATTGAAAAGATAACTATAATAAAGATTGTTATTCCAAGTCCTACATCAAGCACATATTCATTATCTATAATATTTTTGACATATGGTTTTAATCTTGGAAATAATATCAAAGTTGCAATATATGCTAATAACCACTTTGACATTGAAAGTATACTCAAGACAAAACCTTTGCTATAACACTTTATTAGTGAAAGAATAGTTATCAATATATAGATCAAATCGATTACAGAAATTAAATCAAAAATTTCATCAAAAAATTTTAAAGTTATTTCAAGCATATATTCTTATTTACCAAATGGCTTAAAAACTAATATTAAAGATGGAAGTAAGGTCAAAACAGAAATCATCGCAAATAACATTGCTAATCCTGTGAAAACTCCAAAATAGATTGTAGGTATGAATTTAGATAAAACTAAAATAGAAAATCCAAAAACTATTGTTATAGAAGTATTTAGGATTGCTACACCAACTGTTGAATGACAAGTTTTTATCGTTTTTTTATAGTCATTAATTTTGTTGAACTCTTCTTTAAATCTGTAGATATAGTGTATGCTGTTATCAACCGCTATACCTATTGTAATAGCAGCAATTGTTATAGTCATCATGTCTAAAGGTATCTCTAGCATACCTATTATTCCTAAAATAAAGAATGCTGCAATAAAGTTTGGGACAACTCCAATTAAAGATAATTTGATGTTCTTAAATAAAATAACAAACATTCCAAAAATACCCAGCATGACAAGTCCCAAGGTAAGAATTTGAGATTTAAACAAACTTTGTAATAAATTATTGAATAAGATCATCACCCCAGCTAATTTGTATCGATCCTCGTTTAATCCAAATTCGTTTTGTAGATCAAAATTTATTTTTTTGATAAGCTCGTTTCTTTTAAGATCTTTTTGTGAGTCGATTATTCTTAGACTTATTCGAGCCTCGTTGTCTTTTATTGAAATATAAGGATCAACTATCTCAGTTTTGATATTTTCAGGAATTTTAGTATATAAAACACCCATCTCCAAAGTCCCAAGAGGTTTATTATTATTTAACTGAGTTGCAACATCAACTATTGATGAAAAGGATAAAACTTTTCCTATCTGAGGAAGACTATCAAGATAATTATGTATGTTAGAAATTGTTTCTATTTTATCTTTTGTAAACCAATATTTGTTATCATTTTTTTCTTCATCACCCCAATCCTCAAATTCGTCATCTTCCTCTAATTTATCTTCCTTTTTTTCTGGAAACTTTAAAATTACTTCAAGGGGCGTTGTTCCACCTAGTTTTTCATCAATTAATTTCATACCTTTATAAATTTCTGTCTTTTTACTAAAATAATTTATAAAACTATTTTCAACTTCCAATTTACTTATTCCGGTTATACTTAAAATAATTACTATCCCAGTTATTATAAAAACTTGATTTTTAAAATTAATAGAAATTTTTCCTAAAAAAGAAGTTATTTTGGAGTCGGCTTCCTCTTTTAAAAGAGTTCTATTATCTTTTAAAAAACTTAATAAACTTGGAAGCAGGGTAAAAGTAATAACAAATGATGTTATTAATCCAAATGTCATCATCAAACCAAAATCTATAACTGGTTTGATTTCACTAAAAATCAAAGATAAAAAAGCAATAATAGTTGTTAAAGCAGTATAAAGGATTGGCCAGAACATTTTTTTTGTCGTTAAAGAGATTATTTCATGATTATTTTTGTTAGGATAAATCTTTCTTAATTGTATAAATCTTGTACTCATATGAATATTCATCGCCATAGTTAAAATTAACATCAGTGCAATAAAGTTTGACGAAATTACAGTAACTTTCCAGCCAATTAGGCCTAGAAGACCCATCATAATTATAACTGAAAAGAAACAACTACTTATTGGAACCACTACCCAAATTAAATTTCTAAAAACAAACCATAAGGTTGCAATAATAAATGCAAGTACGCCTAAACCAAAAACAATGATATCATTTTTAATGAAAGTCATCATGTCATCAGCAATCATTGGTATACCACCTAAATAAATTTTTCCTATGTCATCGTAACTTTTGATTACTTCTCTAATTTCTAAAATATTATCATGATTATCTTTTTTTATTTGATCTTTTAATATTTGTATTTCCTTATCTGATTTATTTTCAATATCCTCCAATTTTTTATTCTCTTTAATATTGACAATAATTCCACTTGTCTTACCGTCCTCACTAATAACAAAATTTCTAAAAACTGGACTTGCTAAAATTTCTTTAAAGCCTCTCTCTTTATCAACATCTTCATCTTTAAGTGTTTTAAAATTTAAAAGTCTTTCTTGAAGAGGTGCATCAGAATTATCCAATAAAGGTATATCTAAAAGAGTAATAACACTATGAACCCAATCTAAACTTTGGAGTTTATATTTTAAACTAAGTAGATTATTTATCGCACTCTCAGATACCATACTATTATTAGGTGTATGAGTTAAAACGAGAAACTCCTTTGAACCATATCTATTTGTCACTTCTTTTAAGTATTTAAGATCAGGATCCCCTTCGATTAATAGTGTTTCAGATGATGCATCAAGCCTAAAATCCTTAGAGTAATATCCAAAACTAATTAGCGTGATTAATAAAATGATTAGGATAGATTTAGGATTTTTTAAGATTGTATTTTGGTATAAATGATCAATCATTTAACCTGTTATATTGTAAATTAATTATTTTGAGTATCTTTAAATTTTGTAAATCTTTCCTCAAACTCAAGAGTTACTTTACCAATGGGACCGTGTCGTTGTTTCCCAATGATAATCTCAGCCAAATGCGCAACTTCATTCATCTTTGCCTGCCATTCCGCGTGTTCCACTGTAGCTTCTCTTGGCTCTTTTCTTTGCAGATAATAGCCTTCCCTATATACAAACATGACTACATCTGCATCTTGCTCAATTGAACCAGACTCTCTTAGGTCAGAGAGCTGAGGTTTGTGGTCATCTCTTTGCTCAACTTGTCTTGATAATTGAGATAATGCAAGAACAGGCACACCCAACTCTTTTGCAATTGCCTTCAATCCTTGAGTGATTTGTGAAATTTCTTGAACTCTTCCGTCTTTATTATTAAAAGATCCTTTCATAAGCTGGATATAGTCTACAACAATCAAATCTAAACCATGAAGTCTTTTTATTCTTCTCGCTCTATTGCTCATTGCCGCAATACTTATTGCTGGTGTTTCATCAATAAACAAAGGAAGTTCAGAAATATTCTTTGATGTTTCTAAAAACTGATCAAATTGTTCATCAGAAATTCTACCTCTTCTTATATCATTAGAACCGATTCTTGCTTGTTCAGAAATTATTCTAGTTGAAAGTTGTTCAGATGACATTTCTAATGAAAAAAAAGCTACAGAGGACTTAGTTCCATTTTCTTGAATTTTTTGGGCAGCGTTGAAAGCTATGTTTGTTGCAAGAGAAGTTTTACCCATAGAGGGTCTTCCAGCAATAATGACTAAATCAGATTGATGAAGACCACCTAATTTATCATCTAGGTCTCTAAGTCCAGTCGGCACACCAACTATTCCCCCCTCATTCTTGTATGCAGCAGATGCCATTTCAATAGTTTGTCTCATTGCATCATCAAATTTTACTAGTGAAGAGTTAAATGATCCTTTTTCAGCTAAATCATATAAAAGTTTTTCAGAATTTTCTATAATGTCTTGACCATTAGTATCTAGATTAGTTTCTTTTGCAGTATCAATTATTTGCTCTGAGATTTTTACAAGCTCTCTTCTAACGAACATATCATATATAATTTTTGAATATTCAATTGCTTGTCTAACAGATGTTGAAAATTTAGTAATTTTTACTAAATATTCAGGGATATTAAGATCATCTTTTTCATTCTCAAAAAAATTTTTAAGAGTAATTGGGTTTGCAAGCATTCCCTTATAAATCATGTTTTCAATAGCATTAAATATCTTTTGATGCATTGGATCATAAAAATTTGAACTTGATACAATAGTATTTATTTCATCAAAAATCTCGTTTGTTACTAAAATTGAACCTATTACTGATTGTTCAGCCTCGATATTGTTTGGAAGTTCCTTAAAATTTTCTTTAATTAATGTAAGATTATTTTCCACTGATTCAAGTTTACGAAAAATAATGTTATTTTAAATTTAAAAAAAAAGCTGTGGATGAAATTGTATAATTATTGAATTGTCTCTGCGGATAACACTTTAATCATTATTTCGGCATCAACTTCAGAGTGTAATGAAATTTTTACCTTAAAATTCCCTAGGGATTTTATCTCATTTACAGGCTGTATCATAGAGGGTTTTATTTCTAAATTACTTTCCTCGAAAATTAGTTTTGATATTTCAGTTGGTTTCACTGAGCCGTATAACTCTTTATTTTCAGTACTTAGTTTTCGAACAGAATATTCCTTTTTATTAATCTGGTCAGAAATTTTTTTAGCATTTTGTTTTTTTTCATTATCTTTTTTTGATAACTCTATCTTAATTTTTTCTACTTGTTTGATATTTTCTTTAGATGCATATAATGCTTTTTTATTTGCAATTAAAAAGTTTCTAGCAAAACCTCTTTTAACATCTATAACTTCACCAATAGATCCAATTTTCTTTAAGTTTTCTAAAAGTATTACTTTCATTATAGTAAAGCTAAATTTCTTGCTCTTTTAATAGAAACTGAAAGCTCCCTTTGTTTTTTTTGAGAAACATTAGTAACTCTTGAGGGGAGAATTTTTCCATTTTCAGAAACATATTTTTTTAAAAGTTTGATATTTTTATAGTCTATTTTTGGTGCACCTTTTACTGAAAGTGGACAAGCTTTTTTAAATTTATATTTATTTGGTTGAAAAATGCTTAATTTAGAAAAGTTACTTTGTTTGTTTCTTTTACTTCCACTCTGTTTTTTTGGCATAATTAATTTTTGTTCTTTTCTTTTTTTTCAAAATCATCTTTTTTTGTAAAATAGTTTGTTTCAAGATCAAATTTTTTCACTTTTACAGTCAAATTTCTAAGCAATTTTTTATCTATTGCTTCATTTTTTTCTAACTGCTCAATCACTTTTCCATCACCTTTTATTTTAAAATGAATATAGCTACCCTTCCTATTTTTTTTGATTAAGTAAGATAAATTCAATAAACCCCAGTTTTCAGTTTTAACAATTTCACCCTCATTTTTTTCAACAATTTTAGAATATTTTTCAGTCAATTGCTTTAATTCAGACGGAGAAGTGTCTTGTCTCGCTATAATTGTATGTTCGTATAAATTCATAATATTTCTTTGATAAAAAATGAGGATATACTATTATAAATTATCAATTACAACAGTAAAAAAACTATAATTAATTTATTTTTTTAAATGTTTTCAGTCGTTTTTCCCGGTCAAGGTTCTCAAATGGTTGGAATGGGAAAAGAATTTTTTGATAGATATGAACTTGTAAAAAAATTATTTAAAGAAGCTGATGAAACCCTAGGAATTAATTTATCAAAAATAATACTAGAGGGTCCTAAGGAAAGTCTAGATCTTACAGTCAATACACAGCCAGCAATTTTTTTAATAAGCTATTCAATTTTTAAAGTAGTTAAGGATGAATTTGATATTGATTTGAACAAGGCAAAATATTTTGCTGGACATTCTTTAGGTGAATATACTGCGCTATCTTGTGCAGATTATTTAGATTTTTATAGGACTATAAAAATCTTAAGTGTTAGAGGAAACGCAATGCAAAACTCAGTTCCAAAAGGAGAAGGGGGAATGTTAGCAGTGTTAGGTTCAAAAATTGAGGATATTGAAAAAATTTTAAAAGAAAGAGAAAATAAATTTAAAGTACAAATTGCAAATGATAACTCTGTTGGTCAAATTGTTCTTAGTGGCAAGAATGAGGATTTGTTATCAATAAGCGAGTTGTTAAAAGATGTTAAGATAAAGAATATTAAACTTCCTGTGAGTGCGCCATTTCATTGTAATTTAATGAGTAAAGCAACAGAGATAATGAGAAATGAATTGGAAAATATTGATTTTAAAAAGTCTAATAATGTTTTAATTTCAAATGTAACTGCAGATGAAATTTTAAATATTTCTGAATTAAAAAATTTGCTGATTAAACAAATAGAAAAAAGAGTTAGATGGAGAGAAAGTGTCATTAATATGATAAATAAAGGAGTAAATCAATTTATCGAAATTGGTCCTGGTAAAGTGTTATCTGGATTAATAAAAAGAATTAATAAAGATGTTAAAATAAATTCTATAAATAATCTTAAAGATATAGAGAGTCTCAGATTATGATAGATCTAAAGAAAAAAAATGTAATTGTAACCGGAGCATCAGGTGGAATAGGAAACTCTATAGTAAAAAAACTTTATGAGCATGATACAAATATATTGGCAACAGGGACAAATATTGAAAAGTTAAATGATTTAAAAAAGAAATTTGGAAAAATTAAAATTTTACCTTTTGATATATCTAAAAGCGAAGATATAGATAAATTTTTAGATAATGCTGTTCAAGAACTCGAGGGTAATTTAGATTGCATTGTAAATAACGCTGGTGTTACATATGATAATTTAGCTATAAGAATGAGTCTAGATGAATGGAGAAAGGTAATAGATATTAATTTGACCTCAACTTTTTTAATGTGCAAGTTTGCAATCAAGAAAATGCTTAAAAATAAAAAAGGCAAAATTATAAATATCACTTCTATTGTAGGTCATTCAGGAAATTTGGGTCAATCTAATTATACTGCCTCAAAAGCAGGTATTGTAGCGATGTCAAAAAGTCTTGCAATTGAATATGCTAAAAAAAATATAAATATAAATTGTATTTCTCCAGGATTTATTAAAACAGCCATGACAGACAAAATTGATCCGAAATTCAAAGAAATTATAATATCAAAAATACCCTCAAATAGATTAGGAGAGCCTGACGACATTGCTAATGCAGTTCTTTTTTTAGCTTCTTCTTATTCTGATTACATAAATGGTGAAACATTACATGTAAATGGGGGTATGTATATGGCTTGACAATTTAAGTAATTAAATTAAGAACGATTAAAACAATAAAAGGATCAATATGTCAGAAGATGTTTCAAGTAGAGTAAAAAAAATTGTTGCAGATCATTTAGGAATAGAAGAAGCAAAAGTAACCGAGGAGTCAAGTTTTATTGATGACCTAGGAGCTGATAGTTTAGACACCGTTGAATTAGTAATGGCTTTTGAAGAAGAGTTTGGTTCAGAAATTTCTGATAGTGAAGCAGAAAAAATTTTAACCGTGGGTGATGCAGTCAAGTTTATTGAAGGCAAAGCTAACTAAAAAGATTTAAATGCCCACCGATAATGATGGGATAATGGTTATATTATCCTCACCATCAGGAGCAGGCAAAACTACGCTAGTAAACTTGCTTTCAGAAAAAGATAATTATAAAATCTCAATTTCACACACAACTAGACAGCCAAGAGAGGGCGAGATACCAAACAAAGATTATTTTTTTGTTGATGATAAAGAGTTTAAAAGATTAATTTATAACCAAGAATTTCTAGAATACGCGAAAGTTTTTAATAATTTTTATGGGACATCTAGATCTCCTGTAATTAATAATCTAAATAGTGGGAAAAACGTTTTGTTCGATATTGATTGGCAGGGCGCTGATCAAATTAAGAATAAGAAACTAGATTATAAATTAATTACATTTTTTATACTGCCACCAAGTAAAGAAATCTTGTTTGAAAGGCTATCTAACAGACACATGAAAGATAAGCTAATAGTTGATCAGAGAATGCAGCAATTTGAAAGAGATGTATTACATTGGATTAATTATGACTATGTAGTAATAAACGATGAACTTAAAAACTGCTATCTAAAAATAAAAAATTTAATTAATGCTGAGATTAGTAATGGTTCAAAAGATTATGATCCTCAATTTATTAGACAACATGTTGAAAAACTAACTTCTTAATTTTTCATACTCTTTCGCAAGTTGAAGATAAGTTTTTAAATCTAAATTTTGAGGTCTTAAATCTAGATTAATACCCATTTTGACTGCTAAATTCTTATTTTGATTGAATAGCTTAAGAAAAGGTTTTTTTATCATTTTTCTTCTATGCATAAAAAAATTTCTAGTAATTCTTTCCAAGCTTTTTGGGTTAGTTAATTCTACAAAAGGTATTTTCGGTTCAAATAATAATAAAGTACTTTCAACTTTTGGCTTTGGTTTAAAACAAGAAGATTTAATATCACAAATTTTTTTTATATTTAATCTCCAATTAGCTAGAATTGTAAGCCTCCCATAATTTTTTGTATTAAAGTTGAGTAAAATTCTCTCTGCAACTTCTTTTTGGAACATAAGAATTAAATAGTCAAACCAGATTTTTTTTGGATTTATATTTAAAATCCATTTAATTAAAATTTCTGTCGATATATTGTAAGGTAAATTTCCAAAAACTGTAAGTATTTGGTTACAAAGAGAATTTTCATCTACTTTTAATACATCTTTGTTAATTATTTGAACTTTTGAAGAAAAATTTTTTTTCAAAAGATTTGTCAAATCTCTATCTTTTTCAATTAAAAAAACTTTAGAAGGTTTTTTTTTTAATAATTCTATAGTTAAGTTTCCTGTTCCTGGACCAATCTCTAAAATATTTTTGTCTTTGATATTTATTATGTTTACAATTTTATTTATGATATTTTGATCAATTAAAAAATTTTGACCAAGACTTCTTTTAGCTGCAATCATTTTTTATCAAGAAAATCAAAAGCATTAATCAAACTAATTGGATTTGAAACATTCTTGCCAATCATTTTTTCGTTAGGTCCATGATCTGGAGTAATTCTTAAAAAAGGCAGACCAATTGTAATATTAATTGCATTAAACTCGTAAAGTGTCTTCATGGGACCTAAAACTTGATCATGATACATTCCAACAATTACGTCAAAATTCTTTCTGTTGTTTCTTAAAAAGATTGTATCAGCTGAGTAAGGACCTTTTACATTAACTTTGCTTTTCAATGACTCAATTATTGGAAGTATTATTTTATCATCTTCGTTAAATCTAAGTATGCTCTCACAGTGAGGATTTAAACCCACAACACCTATTCTGGGCTTGAACCCTAAATATTTCTTATAAAAATTGTTAATGATAAGTATTTTTTCTTTAATTAACTTTTTTGAAATATTTTTTGTAACTAATTTAATTGGTAAATGAGTTGTTATTGGACAAACAGATAGATTTTTATTGTAAATTAACATCGCATATTTTTTTTGTTTGAAATTTTCTGAAAAATACTCAGTTATACCTAAGTATTTTTTTTTAAGAGTTTTCTTTTTATTAACTGGTCCATTAATTATTTTGTTTGTAAAACCATTCCTTATTAAAAAAAAAGAGGTCTTAAAACATTTTTCAACATAAAATTTTGAGTTGTGATTTTTAATATCAATAATATAAATTTTATTATTTAATTTCCTCTTTTTTTTGACCTCATTTAAATTTAATGTCTCAATATTATTCTTATAGTTATACTTTTTTTTTTCTCTTTGAAAAATTTTACTACTACAAACAAGAATAATAGGACTTTTATAATTTTTTGATTTAATTGTTTTAAAAAAAATTTCAAAAAAAATACTTTTTTTTTCACCAGGTATTACTAAAATAGGTTTAAAATTCACTTATTTTACTATTTAATTTAATTTTATTGTAAAAAATTTCGGAAAATTTTTCTAGCTGATTTGTAGTTTCAATTAAAATCATTTTATCCAATTCTTCTTGTTCATTAATCTTTAAAGTCGTTTTTTTTATTTCATTAACTTTTATAATAATAAAATTATTTCCAATAGTTATTGGATCACTGAATGTATTTTCATCAAGATTATTTATTTTGCTATTAATTTCATTTGATAAATTACTTTTACTTATCCAACCTATTTTTCCTCCTATTTTTGAACTATCAGAAATGCTATAGATATTTGCTGTGTTTTCAAAGCCTATGGTGTTAATACTTTCATTAATTTCTCTTTTTAGTTCGTTAATTGATATATCTTTTTTCTTAGTAAAAACAATTTCTGATAAATTATATTCCAACTGATATTTATCTTCGCTGCTATTATTGATTTTTTGTTTTAACTTTTTTCTGTTAATTTTTACACTGTTTATATATCTTGAATAAATCAAATTTTTCCATTCATTTTCAATAGCAATTTTTTTTTTTATATAGTCTATTGAAATATCAAAAGTTTTTAAGTAATTTTTAAATTGAATCTCATCATTAAAATTTAAATTTTGTATTAAGCTGTTGAGGACATTGTCAATCTGATCACTTTGCAAGTTTAATTCTTTATATTTTTCTATTTCATTTTTTCTTATTATTTCTTTAGTGAGAGATTTATTAGCAATTTGAACTAGTTTAATTTGATCAATTTTTTCAAGTTGAGGATTTAAAGCTAACAGATAGTTAATTTCTTTTTCAAGATCATAAGTTGTAATAATATCATTATTAATCTTTTTAATAATTTCAAAATTAATTTTTGCAAAACTTATGTTACTTAATAAAAGATAAAATATACTTAAGATAAATATTTTTTTTAAATTACTCATTTTAAGTTAGGAGTATTTAAACCACCAAATGGAATAATTGAAATTTTAAAAAGGAGATTTTCAGAGGGTTTTAAATCTTGGTCATTATAATATTCTTTATTATATTCTATACCTGCAGTTAAACAATCGTTTTTATATTGATATATAAGATTGTAAAATTCTGTAAAACTTTTTTCCTTATTTTCTCTAGTCTCAAAAATTAAACTATTATTTTCGTCCAATTTGTATTTTGTTGTATTTTGAAGATACGAAGTTTTTAAACTTGTATTGTTTTCATTTAAATATTCAAATTTTGTAGAAAGATTTTTGAGAAAAAACTCAAATCCATAAAGTTCATAATTTGTATCTGATAAATTATTTTTTATTGAAAAATCGTAGTTTAACTTAAAATTATCATTAGGCTTGTATTCAAAAAGTCCAACAAAATCGGATACTTTATCTCCAAGATTGGTGTTAGTAGGCAAATCTTTATTTTCCTCGAGTCTTAAGTTATTTGCAAAACCAATTTTTAATCTCTGCTCTAAATTAGTTTTATCAATTTTCAAATATTCATAACCATAAGTAGCTGATACACCACCCTCACTTGTCTCCTCAATACCAATTCTATTTAAATCGTAAATATTATCATAGTTTATCGTTCTATCATTTTTACTAATATCTTTTGTAGTAGGTGAGCTTATTCGCAAAGACAACCTAGGTGTCATGATATTGTTAAAACTTTTTGTCTCCTTTTTAAGTGGAAAAAAATAGTTAGTTTGTAAAGTTGGTATCAATTCAACAGTTTGTTTATTCTTAAAATTTGTTGAATTGTTGGAGTCTGTATTTATATTTTTAAATAAAAATTTTTTTTCATTAACCAGCCCGTTTTGAAAAAATTTTAAATTAGACTCAAATTTGATATCGTTAATTATAACTTTTTCAGTCACATTTGTATCATAAAGTTTATAATAAGCCTGTGAGTCAAAAAGATAATTACCATTTATTATTTTTGAAAAACTTAAATTTGGAACATATTCATATTTATCACTATCATTTTTACTTAAATCCTCGTAAACATCAATATTAGTATCAATTGCAAGATCATCTTTGATAAAACTTAATTGTACTGAATTTTTAAGATTTGTATCATTTTCAATTAATGGACTTTCAATTTTATAAGCTTTTAGATAAGTTTCATCGGTAACTTGCTCTAAATTTATTCTTAAATCTATTTCATCAAATTTTTCATTTTCAAAATTTTTTTCTAAGTCATAAAAAAAATGAGAATTAGAATTTTTATCACTCGAAAAAAATTGGCTAAAATCAGCAATATGATTGGAGTTTTCGTTTTTTTGTCTATATTCCGATTGTATTAGAAGTTTATCATCTGCAAAAATTCTTGGACTTAAGGTAATGTCTTTATTTTGTGCCAAAGCTATAAAAAATGGCGTGTTCAACGATAAACCAGTTGTATTATTATCTTGAATTTTGGGAATTAGAAAACCCGTCTGTCTTTTTACTGATGGATCTGGATGAAAAAATCTTGGAAAATAAAATACCTTCTTATCATAAAGTTTTAAACTTGCATTTTTATAATATATTGTCTTTTTTTTTTTATCGTGTCTTATTTCTTCAGCGTTTAATTCCCATGGCGGACATTTATCTCTTTTTTTACAAAGTGTGAATGATCCTTTATTTATGATTATATTATTTTCATCTCTTATAAAACTTCTTCCTTTTAAACGAGGATCATTTTCTGAATTATCGTAAATTTTGTAATTAATACTTATGTCTTTGGCAATTAAATCTTTTTTATTGAGGTTTAAATATCCCAAGTCCATTTCAAAAGTGTTTTTATCTTTGTCTAAAATTTTAAGATTTTTTAACTTGATTATTTTTTCTTTAATTGAATATTCAAATTCGCTTACTTTATAAATACTACCAAATGAGTCAAATATTTCTGTAAATGTTTTACTGGTGATCTTTTGATTTTTGTTATTAAAAGAAATTTCTTGTGAATTTATTGTTATATCATTTATGTTATCTGTAATTTCTACATTATTTTTAAAATTCAAATTTGATTTATCAATTTGGTATTTAATAGTATCTGATTTAATATCCAAGCTCTTGTTGTTTCTAGAAATTTTTCCGTTCTTTACGAGTATTAATGATTGATTTTTATAATATTTGATTTGATCCCCTTCAATTAATAATCCTTCATCTTTAATAAATGCATTTCCATTTTTAATAATTGTAAGATTTTCATCTTTTATAAACTCAATATCGTTTGCTCTGATCTCTACCTCTTCTGAATTTAAGATATTAAAGAAAACAAAATGACTTAAGATTACAAACAAAATTAAAAATTTATTTTTCATTGATTCTAATTAAACCTATTATAGATATTATACTTAACAAAATTATTGGAAAAAAAACCGACAAAAAAATTGGAATTTTATTTGTAAGTCCAAATATATTAAAGATATTGTTTATATAATATATTATTACTGATAGAGTTATTCCTAGAAGTACGTGAAAAATATAAGGTTTATTTTTTTTTATATTTAGCATTATTATTGATGATATAATTACCATAATACTAAAATATAATGGCAATGATGCAATTTTTAAAATATGTAAGTCTATCTCTTGGGTTGAATAACCCAAAAGCTCACTTTCTTTTTTCGCTTTAAATAATTGAAAAAAATTAAAGGAATTTAAGTTCATAAAAGTTTTATTAATTTTTTCTATATCAAAATGACTGTTTAACAATAAATTTTCATTAAATTGAATTTGTTTGTTATTTTGAAATATTAATGGTTTTTGAATAATCCACTCAAAAGATCCAATATCTACTTTTTTAGAATAGATATTTTCTATAAGATTAAAATCATTATCAAATTTTGAAATAAAGACATCGTAAAGAAAATTTTTTTCAAGTTCAGAACCATGTATTATGTAGATATTATTCTCAATTTCATCTTTTATCCATAAACCATTATCATTATAATGTTTTAAATATTTTCCATCTTTAGAATAGATATTTTTAATATCAAAATATAGAAACTTTAATTTAGACGATAGTGGGTAATAAATTGAAATTATAAATAAACCAAAAATGAACGCACTTATTGTTAATAATTTAATGAGATGTGAATTATTTAATCCGTTAATTTTGATCAGCTCATTCTCTTTCTTTTTAATTATTTCAACAAAAAAAAGTTGAGCAGAAATCAAAACTATAAATGGTAAAGTTTCAATTAAATTTGATGGTACATCTAAGATAGCTACAATAAAGGGTAAGAAAAAACTGCTTTCTGTATCGTTAAAAAAAGTAATTTCCTCAAAAATTGTTAATATAAATGTTAAAGAAAAAAATATAAGAAATAACAGAATTAAATTTTTATAAAATAATTTGATAAAATAAATATTAAAAGTTTTAATCATATTTAACCTTACTTAATATAAAAACATTTATTAAAAAATAGATTAAAATTGGAATAAAAACAAAAACTAAAAGAAGCAAAAGTGAAGTTTCAACATATCTCATTAAAATTTCAGAAATAACAAGAGTAAAAAGAACATATAAAAAAACTTTAACGGTTTTGAAATTATAAAAACTTTGTTCTTTTGAAAAAGTGATAAGAAAACAACATATTAAAGTTAATAAAGGAAAATATACAGGTTTGATAAATCTTTTATAAATTTCTTGATTAAAATTTTTTAATTTATTTATTTCACATCTAAAAATTTCATCAATATAAATTTTGTTTTCCGTCAAACTTGCTATACATTTAATCAATTTTAAAGATGATATCTCTTGTATCTTGGGCACTTTGATTGATCTTGATGAAAATTTGGATAAGTCATAGTCAATTTTTTGAAATTCAAAACTAATTAATCCCTCACTATTGTTACTAACAATTTTCCCATCAATCAGTCTAAAAAGTTTTTTTTTATTATCTACAAAGAATCCTTCTTTTGCAAAAATTATTTGATTATCATTTTTTTTTAAGTTTGAAAATTCCCCTTCTTGAATATAAATATTTTTAAAATAATTATTTTCATCTTTTTCGTTGATAAATATTGTTAACCCAGAGACTGTATCAATGAATTTTCCTTGTTTAATTAAATTAGGTAAAAAATCCATATTTGAACTTTTGAGAAAAGTTCTTGCTTTATATTGACTTGATGGAGAAACTAAACTTCCAATAAAAATCTGTATTAAAGCTACAATTAAAGAAAAGTTTATAAGAACCTTGATAAATTTTTTTTTACTTATACCGTTTATCCAAAATATCAATAATTCATTATTTTTTTCATATTTTAATAACTCAAAAAATATTGAAATAGCAAAAACAAAAGGCAATATTCTATGAATAATTTTTGGGAAATTATAAAGATTGAATAAAAAATAAATCTTGAAATTATGTCCATCGTCTATAACAAAATCCAAATAATTTACTGCTTGAATAATCCACACAATAATACCAATAGTAAATGAGATTATTAAAGCCCTGAGAATTATATCTGTGATTAATTTTCTAAAAAGTAATTTTTCCATTGAAATAAAATTATTTTACTCATATATAGCATTATCTCTTATAGATTGTATTTATTTTTTATGAATATTTTAGTAAATTTAAAAAAAAAGGCTTTAAACAAACTAAATGCAAATTTAATATTATTTGTAGATGAAAAATTTAATATTAATGGTTTAAAAAAATACATTTCTAATTCTGAATATTCTTACATTTTAGATCTACTCAATAACAAAGATACTAAAAGAAAAATTATAACTTTTGACATAAGTTCAAAAAAGAAAATACTTTTAGTTTCGCTTAAAAGAAATCTTACCGATTTTGATGCAGAAAATTTAGGTGCTAAATGTTATGTTATTTTAAATGAGTTAAAAGAGACAAAATATATCGTTAATTCAGATACTATTCCAAATAGATTTAAAAATATTATTGGAAATTTTTTACACGGAATAAAGCTAAAATCTTATAAATTTGAAAAATACAAAACAAAAAAAGACAAAGGAAACATTTCTATCAATGTCATAGGTAAAAATATTCCCAATAATAAAGATCAATTAAAATTTAGCTCTATAGAAAAGGGGACTTTTTATACTAGAGATTTAGTATCAGAGCCTGGAAATGTTTTGCATCCTGATGAATATGCCAAACGAATTAAATCTTTAAGTAAGTTTGGCTTAAAAATTAAGATTTATAATGATAAAGAATTAAAAAAATTAGGCATGAATACTTTGCTTGGTGTTGGCCAAGGAAGTATCAGAGGGTCTTATCTTGTAACAATTGAATGGAGTGGATTAAAAAATAAATCTAAACCTCTAGCTTTTGTTGGTAAGGGTGTTTGTTTTGATACTGGTGGAATATCTTTAAAACCGGCTAAGTTTATGGAGGACATGACTTATGATATGGCTGGCTCAGCGGTTGTGGTTGGGTTAATGAAAAGTTTAGCTTTAAGAAAAGCAAGAATAAACGCAGTTGGAGTAGTTGGACTAGTTGAAAATATGCCTGGTGGTAATGCACAGAGGCCAGGAGATATTGTGAAATCTTATAGTGGTAAAACAGTTGAGATTTTAAATACTGATGCAGAAGGTAGATTAGTGCTTGCTGATGCGCTCACTTTTACCGAGGAAAAGTTTAAACCAAAATTTATTGTTGATTTAGCAACTTTAACAGGAGCTATCATTGTTTCATTAGGCTCAGAATATGCAGGACTATTTTCTAACGACGATAAATTATCTAAACAGTTAATAGAGTCAGGTAAACATGTCGAAGAAAAAGTTTGGAGAATGCCTTTAAATAAGAATTATGATAAGTTGATTGACTCAAAAAATGCAGATATGCAAAATATTAATTATGTTGGAGGAGCTGGTTCCACCACCGCTGCACAATTTTTACAAAGATTTATCTTAAATAAAACACCTTGGGCCCATTTAGATATAGCTGGCATGGCGTTTTCTAAATATGGTGGTGCTCTAAATTCAGGTGGTGCAACAGGCTATGGAGTAAGATTATTAAACAAACTTATAGAAGATTATTATGAGTAACATTGAACAGACTTTATCTATTATTAAACCAGATGCTGTGGAGAGAAATCTTGAAGGTGAAATTAAAGAAATATTCAAAAATAATGGTTTCGAAATTCTTAAGGAAAAAAAAATTCAGATTGAAAAGTCTGAGGCTGAAAATTTTTATAGAGTACACGAAACAAAGCCATTTTATAATGATTTATGTGACTATTTATCCTCAGGTCCAATAGTTGTTATGGTTCTAGAGAAAAAAAATGCAGTAAAAGCAAACAGAGAACTCATGGGAGCCACAAATCCAAAAGATGCAGAAAATGGAACTATTCGAAAAAAATACGGAATATCGATAGATAAAAATTCTGTGCATGGATCTGATAGTGCTGATAATGCAAAAATAGAAATTGATTTCTTTTTTAAAGATTAAATACTTTTAAAATTGCTTTTGGATAAAGTTTATGTTCTTGAATGAGTACTTTTTTAGCTAAAGAGTCTCTTGTCTCATTTTTTGTGATTTTTACTTTTTTTTGTAAGATAATTTTACCAGAATCTAACTTCGAATTTACAAAATGAACAGTGCACCCTGCATATTTTTCATAATTATTTAAGGCTTTTTGATGTGTATTTAATCCCTTATATTTTGGAAGTAATGAAGGATGAATATTTAAAATTTTACCTTTAAATTTAGTGATAAAATTTTTGGATAAAATTTTCATAAATCCTGCTAAAAGTATCACTTTTATTTCATGCTCTTTTAAGACAAAAAGTATTCTATTTTCAATCTTGTAATTTTTCTTGAAATTAAATACTTTTTTTTTAATCTTATTAATTTTTCCAAGTTTTAAACCTTTAGCTTTAGGGTTATTTGAGATTATTAGATTAATAGAAATTGGTGATTTTTTTGTTTTTGAAAATTTAATTAAAGACTTTAAATTACTTCCAGTACCTGAAATAAAAACTGCAGCCTTAACTTTTTTATAGCCAGTTAACTTTACCATTAAGACTTACTTTTTTTTTATTTTTAGAGACTTTACCAATGATATATGGTTTATAATTTTTTGAAAAAAATTTACTAATCCTTTTTAAATTATTAGGATTTATTATTAAACAAAATCCAACTCCACAATTAAAAGTTTTAAGCATTTCTCTATCACTTATTTTATTTTTTTTAAGCCAATTAAAAATTTTAAGAGGTTTAATCTTATACAAATCTATTTCTGCACACAAGTTATTAGGAATAACTCTACTAATATTATCAGCTAATCCACCACCTGTAATATTTGCACAACCATTTAACAAATTTCTTTTTGCAAGACTTAAGATTTCTTTTACATAGATTTGAGTCGGCTTTATTAGTTCTTTTCTAAGAAAGGGATTTTTTTTTATATTGATTTTTTTAATTTTCAATAGATGTCTTACCAGTGAAAAACCATTAGAATGTAGGCCGCTAGAAGGAACAGCTAAAATTAAATCCCCCCTTTTAATTTTATTTTTGTTAAGTATTTCTTTTTTATCTAAGACTCCAACTGCAAAACCAGCAATGTCAAATTTGCCTTTCTCATAAGTATCTGGCATTTCAGCAGTCTCACCACCTACTAAATTACATTTAGAAATATTACATCCCTTAACTATCCCACGAATTATTGATTTCATTTTTTTTAAATCAATTTTGTTAATTGAAATGTAGTCTAAAAAAAATAAAGGTTTTGCTCCCTGTACAATTAAATCATTTACACTCATAGCAACAAGATCTATTCCTATTGTGTCGTATTTATTTAGCATGTTCGCGATTTCAATTTTGGTTCCTACACCATCAGTGCAAGCCACTATTTTTGGATTTTTTATACCTTTGGGCAAATTCGAAATGGAACCAAAACCACCAATATTAGCATTCTTTTTATTGCCTTTTTTTTTTGGTGAAATGTTGGATATGAAGCTTATAAATTTATCTGCTGCACTTATATTGACCCCACTTTTTTTATAGGTAAAGAGATTTTTATTCATTAATATATGTTTTAAATTTAAGTATGTATTTTATCAAACGTTTATATATTTTTTTTTCTACTCTAGCTTTAATAATATTTTTTTTTTCCACAGAAGCTGTTAAGTCAAAATCTTTCGAAATCAATGATATTGAAATTGCTCAGCCATTTGAAATCAATTTCGACAAAAACAAAGTAATTGATTTAGGATTTAAAAAAGCTTTTTTCGAATTAGTCTATTCTTTAATAAAATCTCCAGATTTTGAAAAAATTAATGATATTGGGTTAAATGAAATCAAAGGTATGATTGAAACATTCTCGATTAAAGAAGAAAAATTTGTTAATCAAAAATATTATGTAAATTTAGGTGTTTCATTTAATAAAAAAAAAATTTTTAAATATTTAGAAAAAAAAAATATTTTTCCATCACAAATACTTAATCAGCAATTTTTATTCATCCCAATTATAATAAATGAAAATGGAAACAGTATTTTAATTTTTTCAAATAATCCAATTTATGTTAATTGGAATAAAACAAACAAAAGACACCAATTGATTAATTATTTACTTCCTTCAGAAGATCTTGAAGATTTCAAACTAATCAAGGAAAGATTAGACGATATAGAATCTTATAATTTTAATGAGATTACAAAAAAATATTTTTTAAAGAATTCTATAATTTCTCTTATTTTTATAAATAATAACGATGTAAGAATTTTATCGAAAATCTATAATGATAAAAACGAGATTATAAAAAATAACTCTTTTAAGAATATAAATATAGATAACCAAAAAGACCTTAATTTTTTAATAACAAATTTAAAGAACATATTTGAAGATACTTGGAAAAAAATAAATGAAATCAATACTTCAATAAAAGTTCCGATTACAGTTAAGATTAAAAATGATGATTTGAAAAAATCAAATAATTTTGAATTATTTTTGAATGAAATAGATCTGATAAGCGATTATTCTATACAAAAATTTAATAAAGAATTCATATTTTATGAAATTTTATTTAATGGAACAGTTCAAAATTTTATTAATATAATGAAAAATAAAAAATATAATTTAAATACACAAAAAAAAGTTTGGACGATAGAATGAGAGATTTAGATCAAACACTAATCAAATTTGATCATGATAAAAATTTTAAAAATGAAGATTTTTTTCTTTCCAAAAGTAATAAACATGTTTTTGATTTTTTAAACATATGGCCAAAATGGGAAAAAAATTTTGTTAATATCATCGGAGAAAAGTTCTCTGGGAAAACTCATCTTATGAATATTTTTTTACAGAAAAACAAAGGAATAAAGTTTGAAGGAAAGTCTTTAAGAAACGATGATCTAAAAAAAGTCAAGATTTACGAGAACATTGTAATTGAAAACTTGTCATTAGATGTTAATGAGAAATTGCTTTACAGTCTTTTGAATCTAATTGAACATGATAATAAATTTATTGTTATTACATCAGTAAAACCAATAGTTGATATTCCTTTTAGCTTACATGATTTAAAGTCTAGAGCGAAAAATTTTATTTTATATAATATCGAAAAACCAGATGATGAGTTGATATTTGCAATTATATTAAAAAATTTGTCTGATCGGCAAATCTCTTTAGATGGTAAATTCATTGAGTTTATCATTAAAAGAATTGAGAGATCGTATAGTAAAATATATGATTTCATATATAAGATCGATCGATTAAGTTTAAAAAAAAAAAAATCAATTGATTTTAAAATTATTAAAGAAGTTTTAGGAGAATAGTTGAACAAATATAGAACTCATAAATGTAATGAATTAAGAAAAGAAAAAGTTGGTGATGAAGTAACTCTGTCAGGATGGATTAATAAAAAAAGAGATCATGGAAATCTTTTATTTATTGATTTAAGAGATAATTATGGTGTCACACAGTGTATTATAGATAAAGAAAATTCCAATTTTAAAAAGCTGGAAAAAACACAATTAGAAACAGTAATTAAAATTGATGGAAAAGTAGTTGAGAGGTCAAAAGACTCGATTAATAAAGACATTGAAACTGGAGAAATTGAGATAGTAATTCAAAATTTTCAAGTTCTTGGCGAATGTAAAGAACTTCCTTTACCAGTTTTTAGTGATCGTGAGTATGCAGAAGAGATAAGATTGAAGTATCGTTTTTTAGATTTAAGAAGAAAAAAAATTCATGAGAATATTATATTAAGATCGAAAGTAATTTCATTCATTAGGAATGAGATGAACAAATTAGGATTTTTAGAATTTCAAACACCAATTTTAACATCCTCAAGTCCTGAAGGAGCGAGAGATTTTTTAGTACCAAGTAGGTTAAATCCTGGAAAATTTTATGCTCTTCCACAAGCACCTCAACAATTTAAACAATTAGTAATGGTTTCAGGTTTTGATAAGTATTTTCAGATAGCTCCTTGTTTTAGAGACGAAGATGCAAGAGCTGATAGAAGTCCTGGCGAGTTCTATCAATTAGATTTAGAAATGTCTTTTGTAGAACAAGAGGATGTATTTAATGTAGTAGAAAAGTTATTTGTTAACACATTTAAAAAATTTTCAAATAAAAAGATATTATTTGATCAATTTCCGAGAATCTCTTTTAAAGAGTCAATGATTAAATATGGAACAGATAAACCAGATTTAAGAAATCCACTTGTAATAAATGATATAACTGAAATTTTTTTAAGAGAAGATGTTACTTTTGAAATATTTAAAAAGTTAGTTAAGTCTGGTTCTAAAGCAAGATGTATTGTTACAAAAAATACAAAAGATAAACCTCGAAGTTTTTTTGATAATATTGATAAATGGGCCAAAGAACAAGGCGCATCTGGACTTGCTTACTTTACAATCGAAAAAGAGAATGAAATTTTAGGGAAAGGTCCAGTAGGAAAATTTTTTTCAAAAGATGCTATTAATGAAATAATGTTAAAAACTGAGGCTGAGGTAGGTGATAGTATTTTTCTAGCTTGCGGCAAACAGGAGGAGGTTGAAAAGATTACTTCATTAGCAAGAGATAAAATTGGTAAAGATTTAAATCTTATTAATGAAAATGTTTTTGCATTCTGCTGGATTGTTGATTATCCAATGTATGAAATAGATAGCCAAACTCATAAAATTAAATTTAGCCATAATCCTTTTTCAATGCCTCAAGGAGATCTCAATAAAATTAATTTTGAAAAACCATTAGAAATTCTTGCATATCAATATGATATAGTTTGTAATGGAATAGAACTATCATCAGGTGCAATAAGAAATCATATCCCAAATCTTATGTATAAACTATTTGCTGTTGCAGGTTACTCGAAATCTGATGTTGATCAAAAATTTAGTGGAATGATAAATGCTTTAAATTATGGTGCCCCACCTCATGGAGGTATTGCTCCGGGTATCGATAGAATAATTATGTTATTAGCAAACGAAAAAAATATTCGAGAAGTTACAATGTTTCCAATGAATCAAAATGCACAAGATTTAATGATGAATGCACCTTCTAGTGTAAGCGATAATCAACTTAAAGAATTAAATTTATCGATAAAAAATAAAAAATAATTATTTTTTACCTTTAAGACTTATCTTTACGTCTGATAAATCTACAAGATTTCTTTTGTAATTGTTTCTAACAAATCCTTTACTAGTTATATCTTTTACTATCTTTAGTAATTGATTTTGTTCATCAGAACCTTTTTCATCTGTAGATGAAACATCTAAATTTCCTATTGAAGGAGTGTGTGCTAAATCTTCTCTATTGAGATAAGAAATTGCCAGTTCTCTAAATATATAATCTAAAATTGAAGAGGCACTTAAAATTCTGTCATTACCATTTACTTTACCAGAGGGCTCAAATTTAGTACCGATGAATGCATTTACAAACTCGTCTAAAGGCACTCCGTATTGAAGACCTAGCGAAACAGCGATGGCAAAATTATTCATTAAAGCTTTTACTAGTTCTCCCTCTTTACTTGTATCAATAAATATTTCTCCAATTTTACCATCCTCATATTCTCCAGTATGTAAATAAACTTTATGGTTACCAATAGTTGCTTTTTGAATATAACCTTTTCTTCTGTCAGGCATACTAAATCTCTTCCCAGAATTATCAGATTTTGCAAAAGATTGAGAAACGATTTTTTCAACACCTATATTGTTATTTTCACTATGAGTTTGAACTATATCAATTTTTTTACTCTGATCATTTTTGTTATTATTAGGATCAAGACTTTTTGTCTTTCTGTTATCTAATTTTACATCTAAAACTTCAAATTTCCCATCATCTCTTTTTTCAAGATTCTTAAGCTCAGTTTCATTAATATCATCTAGATAATGATTTACTTTAAAAGTGCACGTATAATAAGTTTCCACAAGATATTTTGACATTTTTTTATAATCCTTAAATTAAATTTGAAAATTGAATCTTTTTACTTATATACATTTACATATTTTAGTCTAATTTATTTTATACAATTTAAAATTGAAATTAAAAAATTTTACATGTTGACTTTATTAAAAAAAATTTTCACTTGGTGGAATCGCGATACATTCGGCACTAGAATTAAAACTATATTGTTTGGTAAATTTATAGGATCAGATGAGTATGGAAATAAATATTATGAGAGCAAAAAAAGAAAAAGATGGGTAATTTATGCAAATGAGATTGATGCATCAAAAATTCCTGTTGAATGGTATTCGTGGATACATTTTATGCCTAACAAAATTGAAAATATTCATAAATTAGAAAAATATGATTGGCAAAAACCTCACCAACCAAACTTGACTGGTACCGACTCAGCTTATTACCCAAATAAGAACAACAAAGATGCAACTGAAAAAAAATATAAAAGTTGGAAATAATTTAAGCTTATTTTTATCCATATATTTATTTATAATATTTATAACATTTAAGACTAACGCTGAAATTAATCTTGACGGAAATAATACTGATATAAAAATACTGGATAAGATTAGTTCAAAAAATGAGTTGATAAAACTAGTTAATAATGAGGAATTTATTTATAAAGATTTAGCAATAAAAAGTATTAAATGTACAGACTCTAAATTTGATGATAATCCTGAAGTCAAAGCATATATCCAAGTAATAGATCTAACAAAAAAAGATAGAAATAACGTTTTTGTTTTTAATGGGTGGATGTTTTCATCAAGTCCATCTATAGTACCCTTTGATCATCCAGTTTATGATATTTGGCTTGTTAGCTGCTATTAAATTATTTTATCTTTATCTAACCAACTAACATTAAAATCTGAGTCGATAAACTTCTTATGGTTAAGTAATTTTTTATGCAAAGGGATTGTTGTTGTGATACCCTCTATGACAAATTCATCTAAGGATCTATTCATTCTTTGAATAGCTTCTGTTCTATTTCTTCCATGACAAATCAACTTACAAATCATACTATCATAATATGGAGTTACTTTATATCCTTGATAAATTGCACCATCAACTCTAGTTCTAAATCCAGATGGTTGATGACACATTCCAATTATTCCTGGTGAAGGTTGAAAATTTTTACTTGCGTCTTCAGCATTTATTCTACATTCTATAGCATGTCCTCTTGGATTTATATCACTTTGTTTTAAAGCTGTTTCACCAGAAAAAGCAATCCAAATTTGTTCTTTGATTATATCTATACCAGTCACCATTTCTGTTACAGGATGTTCAACTTGAACTCTTGTATTCATCTCCAGAAAATAGAATTTGCCATCTTCATAAATAAACTCAACTGTACCTGCTCCTGTATATCCAATTTTTGATACCATATTAATTGTTCTATCAAAAAGATCTTTTCTTACTTTGTCATCTAGCACCGGACTTGGTGTTTCCTCAATCAATTTTTGATGCCTTCTTTGAACAGTGCAATCCCTTTCATGCAAATGAACAACTCTATTTTTACCTGCTAGGATTTGAACTTCAATATGTCTTGGATTTTGAAAAAATTTTTCTATGTAAACTTCGTCGTTTCCAAAATATTTCTTAGCCTCAGACTTAGCAGTTAGGAACATCATTTCAAATTCCTGAATTTTATGAACAATCTTCATACCTTTACCGCCACCACCACCAGAGGCCTTTATTAAAATAGGAAACCCAATTTTTTTACATAACTCCATGGCTTCTTTGATATCTTTTACACCTCCATCAGAGCCTTCAATTATTGGTAATCCGCTTTCTTTAGCAATTTTTTTTGCTTGAATTTTGTCTCCCATCATCTCTATATGTTTTGAAGAAGCTCCAATAAATTTAATATTATTTTCTTCAAGAATTTTTGCAAAATTTGCATTTTCAGAAAGAAATCCGTAGCCAGGATGAACAGCGTCTGCATTTGTAATTTCTATTGCTGACATCAAAGCGGGTATATTTAAATAACTATTTGCTGGTTGGTGGGAACCCACGCAAACACTTTCATCAGCTAATCTCACATGCATACTCTCTTTATCTACATCTGAGTGTACAGCGACAGTTGATATACCCCATTCTTTACAAGCTCTAATAATTCTAACCGCGATTTCCCCACGGTTTGCAATCAAAATTTTTTTGAACATTATTCTAGAATAATAATTGTTTGGCCAAATTCCACTGCTTGACCGTCCTCTACACAAATTTCCTTAACCGTGCCATCAAATGTAGATGGAACATGATTCATAGTCTTCATTGCCTCTACGATCATAACTGTATCACCCTTTTTTATTTTTTTACCAACTTCAACAAATTTTTTTGCACCAGGTTCTGGTGCATGGTAAGCAGTTCCAATAATTGGAGATAAAATTTCTTTTTCAGATTTAAGTTTTACAGTGTCATTTTGTAATTTTGATTCTTGAGAACTAGTTATTAAATTTTGAAAATTTTGACTGCTTACTGAATTATTATTTTTTAAAACTTTTATTTTCGTATCCTTCTCAGTATACTCAATTTCTGTTAAATTGAATTCTTCTAAATACTCACTTAATTCTTTTATAATTTTTTTATCAATTTTCATTTTCTAAAAGCTTTTGCATTGCAATTATGGCTAAAATATAACCGTCTGTTCCAAGTCCAAATATACCTCCATTAACAATGTCGCTTATCAAAGATTTATGTCTAAATTCTTCTCGTTTATATATATTCGAAATGTGCAATTCAATGATAGGTTTTTTAAAAACACTCAAAGCATCCCTTATTGCAACTGATGTATGTGTAAAAGCTGCAGCATTTATTATCATTCCATCGAAATTTTTTCTTGATTCTTGTATTGTATTCACAATTTCTCCCTCTACATTTGATTGAGAAAATTTAATATTTAAACCTAATTCCTTTGACTTATTCAAACATATTTCTTTTAAATCTTTAAAAGTTAAAGATCCATATTGTGATTGTTCTCTTTCTCCTAAT
This sequence comes from uncultured Pelagibacteraceae bacterium, assembly GCA_902563075.1. Lineage (GTDB taxonomy): Bacteria > Pseudomonadota > Alphaproteobacteria > Pelagibacterales > Pelagibacteraceae > Pelagibacter. The sequence goes on along the minus strand of CACEWC010000004.1, from coordinate 17,805 downwards.
AGATTAAGATTTGGTCCATTAATTATTATAATCTTATTGTTCATTTAATATTTATATACGATGAAAAAAAAAATAAAAATAAAAATAAACGGAAAACAAATAATGATTAACGATAATACTAAATTACATGTTTTTTTAAAAAAATTTGAAGTACCACTGAATAAAGTAGCAATTGAACTCAATAGAGAAATAGTAGATAAAAAGAAACTAAATGATATTACTTTAAAAACTAATGATAAAATAGAAGTTGTTCATTTTATTGGAGGTGGCTAAGATTGAAGCAAGATAAATTAATAATCTCAAAAAAAAAATTTAGTTCAAGATTAATTGTTGGCACAGGCAAATATAAAGATATGTCCGAATGCGCTAGAGCAATCAAAATCTCTGGTGCTGAAATTGTTACAGTTGCAGTTAGAAGGGTTAATATAACAGATAAAAAGAAACCTTTATTAATGGATTATATTGATCCCAAAAAGATTACTTACTTACCCAACACTGCAGGATGTTTTAATTCTCGAGAGGCATTGAGAACATTGAGGCTTGCAAGGGAAATTGGAGGTTGGGAATTAGTAAAGCTTGAGGTTCTGGGTGATAAAAAAAATTTATTTCCAGAAATGATTGAAACTTTAAAATCCACTGAAACTTTAACAAAAGAGGGTTTTAAAGTTATGGTTTATTGCAATGACGATCCACTTATGGCCAAAAGACTAGAAGATGCCGGTGCTTCAGCGATTATGCCATTAGCTGCACCAATTGGTTCTGGTTTAGGAATATTGAATAAATTAAATATTAGCATAATTAGAAAACAAACTAAATTACCTTTAATAATTGATGCAGGTCTAGGGCAAGCATCTGATGCTACAATTGCAATGGAATTAGGTTGTGATGGTGTGTTGGTTAATACAGCTATAGCGAAAGCAAAGAAACCTTTTCAAATGGCTGAAGCTTTTAAAAATGCAGTAATAGCTGGAAGACAATCATTTCTATCCGGTAGAATAGAAAAAAAACTTATGGCTATCCCATCCTCTCCAACTAAGGGAATTATTTAACTTTTTTATAAAAAATTTTTTTTTTATAATTTTTTTTTCTCACTTTTAAATTTTTTTTACTTTTTTCTTTTATTTGGATATCAAGCCTTTTTAGTTTCTCAAAATATTCTATAAGCTCAATAGTTTTTTTAGATTTATTCTTAATATCTATGATGTATTCTGGAATAATTAATGTATTATCAGAAATTATATCAATTTTAATTTTATTTTTCTTTTCAAAAAAAGTTAAATTTTCAATAAAGTTTTCTTTTAAATAATCTGAAATTTTTTTACAAACTTTTAAATCAACATATTTTGCTTTATTTAAAACTGCTTTTAACTCTACTAATTTTAATATTTTTTGAGCAAAAGACTCATCAGTAAGTTTTACTTTCCATCTCACTGCACTTTCTCTGAGTCTTTGTCTTGACATCTCTAATAATCCAAAATTACTAATTCTTCCAATCTGAATTCTTGCTCTATCGGATCTACATTTTTCTTTTAATCTTCTTTCCACAGTCCTTCTATTGGCGTAACTTAACATGTCTATAAAATCGATTATGATTAACCCAGATAAATCTCTTATTTTAATTTGTCTTGCAATCTCCTCTGCGGCTTCCAAATTTGTGTCTAATGCTGTATTTTCTACATTTTTCTGTTTAATCGAACTTCCAGAATTTATATCAATTGATACAAGAGCTTCTGTAGGATTAATAACTAAATAACCACCTGAGTTCAATTTGATCTCAGTATCAAATATTTGATTTAATTTTTGCTCTATACCTTCATCTATAAAAAGAGGTACTTTTCCTCTATATTTCTTTATTTTTTTTACATGAGATGGCATTAGCATTTTCATAAAATTTTGAGCTTTTTTATAACCTTCATTTCCTTCTACAATTACGTTTTTTGTATTTTCATCATACATGTCTCTCAAGGTTCTGTTAATAATTTCACTCTCTTGATGAATTAATGACGGTGCTATAGCATTAATAGCATTTTCCTTAATTTGGTTCCAAGATTTGATTAAAGTATCAAGGTCATGATTAATTTCATTTTTAGTTTTATTGCTACCCGCTGTTCTGACAATTAATCCCATCTCTTTAGGTATTTTTAATTCATTTAAAATAGATCTAATTTTTTTTCGGTCAGCTGGGTTAAATATTTTCCTGGATATTCCACCACCTTTAGGCGTATTAGGCATTAACACGATATATTTACCTGCTATAGATATGAATGTACTTAATGCTGCACCTTTTTGACCTCTTTCATCTTTAATAACTTGAACAAGTATCACTTGGTTGGGTTTAATAACTTCTTGTATTTTATATCTCTTAAACTTATTTCTACTTTCAGTTTTAATTTCTTTATCATTAATATTCTTTAATTTATCTTCAGTATCTTTTTTTTGTATTTCAATGGGATCATCAATTTCTAATTTACCTTCTGCTAAACTTTCATCTTCTTTTTCCTCAACTTTTTTTGATAATTCTTCCCGTAATTTTTCCTCTTCTTTTTTAATTATTTCAATGTCGCTCTTTGGAATTTGATAATAATCAGATTGAATATCATTAAATGATAAGAAACCGTGGCGCTCTCTTCCAAAATCTACAAAAGCAGCCTGCAGCGAAGGTTCAATTCTACTTACTTTGCCAAGATATATATTGTTCTTTATGAGATTATTTTTTAGACCTTCGTACTCGTAATCTTCAATATTATCTTTTGATTTGAGAACGACTCTAGTTTCATTAGGATGCGAAGCATCGATATATAAATTTTTTTCCATAATTTTGAGTTTAAGTTTTTCATTTAGTATTAATTTTTTTTAAAAATTTTGTTAAATAATTATGCCTTATCTTTAACAAATTCCTATATATAATGAAATCAAAATGACAAATTTAATCAAAAATATTTTAGTTCTATTATTAAGTATTTCCATATTAACTTTGATTGTTATTTTTAGCATTTTATGGACTTTTTCTAATAATATCCCAGATTATAAATTTCTTAAAAATTATAAGCCGCCTGTATCAAGCAAAATGTACTCTGGAGATGGAGATTTGGTTGCTGATTTTTCCAAAGAAAAAAGGATTTTCGTTCCTTACAGTGCGATTCCTTCAAATGTTGTTAATGCCTTTTTGTCTGCTGAGGATAAAAACTTTTTTACTCATCCTGGTGTTGATGCAAAAGGTGTTCTTAGAGCAACATTTAATAACATAACTAATATCATGACCTCAAAAAGACTTGAGGGGGCTTCTACAATAACACAACAGGTAGCAAAAAATTTTCTATTAACTAATGAAGTTAGCATTAATAGAAAAATTAAAGAGGCAATCTTAGCGTTTAGAATAGAAAGAGCTTTAAATAAAGAAAGAATTCTTGAATTATATCTTAACCAAATATATTTAGGTAGTGGAGCTTATGGTGTCGCTGCTGCAAGTTTAGAATATTTTGATAAGTCAATTAAAGAACTAAATTATGCCGAAGCAGCATTATTAGCAGCTTTGCCAAAAGCACCTAGTAGATATAATCCTTATAACAATATTGATTTAGCAAAATTTAGAAGAGATTTAGTTTTGAAAAATTTAAATCAAAATGGATTTTTAAATCTCGAAAAATATAATGAATACAAAAATCAAAATATTGAATTAAAAAAAAAGAAAAAAATTTATTTGGAGGATGCACAGTATTACATCGAAGATGTTAGAAAAAATATAATAGATAAACTAACTTATGAAAAAGTTTATAAACAAGGTTATAATATAAATACACCAATCAATTTAAACCTACAAAAAATTGCTACTGAGTCTTTAAGAAATGGTTTAATCGCTTATGATCAAAGAAAAGGGTGGCGTGGACCAATTGCAAATATTCAGTATGATGATAATTGGCATAAGAATATAGATAAGAAATATAAATTAGAGAATTCTATCAACTGGGAAATAGCAATCGTCAGAGAAGTAGGTCAATTTCAAGCAAAAATTGAAACTATAAACAGATTAAGTGGTTTAATAAAATATAATGAAATCTCATGGACAAAAAAAGAGTTTAAAGATTTACTAAAAGTTGGTGATTTAATTTATGTTAAAAGAGTTAAAGATAGCTTTTATAGTTTAAAACAACTTCCAAAAATAAATGGTGGTATTGTTGTAATGGACCCTTACACAGGACGTGTTCTAGCATTGAGTGGAGGTTTTAGTTTTAGATCAAGCGAATTTAATAGAGCTACCCAAGCATTAAGACAACCTGGATCAGCATTTAAACCATTTGTATATGCATTGGCGCTAGAAAACAAATATACCCCCTCATCTCTAGTTCTTGATGCACCGTTAGTTTTAGATCAAGGGGTTGATTTAAAAAAGTGGAAACCAGAAAATTATGGTAAAAAGTTTTATGGACCCTCTACACTCAGAGTTGGGCTTGAAAAATCAAGAAACTTAATGACTGTAAGAATTGCTCAAAATTTAGGTGTAGATAAAGTAGCAAAATTTTCTAAAGAATTAAAAATTTATGATGAACCTGAGGAATTACTATCAATTTCTCTTGGATCAACTGAAACAACTCTTTTAAACTTAACTTCAGCTTACGCATCATTTGTAAATGGTGGAAAACTAATAAGCCCCATTATAATAGACAGAATTCAAGACAGTGAGGGAAATACAATAATCAATAATGAAAATAGAAAGTGCATGAATTGTGACAAAATTTCATTCACTGGAAAAGATTATCCTCAAATTGAAGATAATTATAATCAAGTAATGTCCGAACAAACCGCGTATCAAGTTACAACTATATTAGAAGGAGTTATAAAAAGAGGAACTGGTAAAAAATTAAGAGATTTACAACTTAACTTGGCAGGAAAAACTGGAACCACCAATGAAAACACTGATGCATGGTTTATTGGCTTTACGTCAAATTTAGTGATTGGAGTATATGTTGGAATGGATAATCCTAAACCATTAGGTAAATTTGAAACTGGATCAAAGGCAGCATTACCAATTTTTAGAGAATTTATTGAAAAATCAGTCAAAAAATCTGAAGCGAGGCCTTTTAAGGTACCTGAAAATATGACACTAATGGTAGTTGATCCGCTAACTGGAGAAAAGGCTAAATTCAATTCAAAAAATACTATTATTGAAGCTTATAAAAGTAAAAATGTTTTAAATGGAAAAGTATTGTATTCTGGTAATAATAGAATCGATACAAATAATATATTAAAGTTTTATTAATGGACGACAAATATTTAGATCTTAAAAAAGAAATCGAAAAAATTAATCACAGAGTTAAGGAGTATCTTTGAAAAAAATAAGATTTACTCAAAACTGGATGATCTAGAGAAAAAAATGCTTAATGCCAATTTTTGGCAAGATAAGTCGGACTCACAAAAAACCATTAAAGAAAAAAAACTTTTTGAAGATTTAGTAAATTCATTTAAAGGCTCAGTTACCCAACTTAAAGATTTAGATGATCTTTACACTTTGGCTATAGACGAAAATAATCTTAATGTGAAAAAAGATGTCATGGAAAGCATAAAAGAATTGAGATCAAAAGTTAAGAAAAATGAAATAAGATGTTTTTTATCAAATGAGGCTGACTCATTTGATTGTTATGTAGAAATTCATGCCGGTGCTGGAGGCACAGAAAGTCAAGATTGGGCTAACATGTTAAGAAGAATGTATATGAAATGGTCAGATGATAAGAACTATAAATGTAATTTAATAAGTGAGCACAAAGGTGAAGAGGCAGGAATTAAATCTTCCACTATAAAAATAGAGGGGGATTATGTGTTTGGATGGCTTAAAAAGGAATCAGGAATTCACCGTCTTGTAAGAATATCCCCTTTTGATTCGGGAGCAAGAAGACACACGAGCTTTGCAAGTATTTGGGTTTATCCAGTCGTCGATGAAAATTTGAATATAGAAATACTAGATAAGGACTTAAGAATTGACACCTATCGCTCAAGTGGCGCTGGTGGACAACATGTTAACACGACTGACAGTGCAGTAAGAATAACTCATATCCCATCAAATATAGTCGTACAATGTCAAAACGAGAGGTCTCAACATAAGAATAAAGAAACCTGCATGAATATGCTCAGAGCAAGACTTTACGATTTTGAAATGAAAAAAAAAGATGAGAAAAATCAAAATAACGAAGCTTCTAAATCTGACATAGGGTGGGGTCATCAAATTAGATCATATGTGCTTCAACCTTACAGATTAGTTAAGGATAATAGGACAAACTTTGAGAGCACGAGCCCTGATAAAGTTTTAGATGGCGACATTGATGCTTTTTTAGAGAAATCTTTGTATCAAATTAAATGAAAAAAATAATTTTTAGATTTTTAATCTTAATATTTTTATCAATCCTTGGTTTGATTACTTACTTAAGCACCATTGGCATAAAAACAAATGCTTTAAATGATCAAATAATTAAAGAAGTTAAAAAAATTAACAATCAATTAGAATTAGAGTTAGATAAAATTAGTATTATTTTAGACCCTTTTAAACTTAAATTAGTTTTAAAAACAATTGGGGCAAATCTTAAGAATAAAAACAAATTAATTAAACTAGAAAGTGTAAAATTTAATATTGATTTAAAGACAGTCATAAATAAGAAATTTTCGTTATCTGAATTAGATATTAATACTAGGACTATAGAAATAAAAAACTTAATTTCATTTGTAAGATCAATTGAAGATAATCCGCAAATATTCATATTAGAAAAATTGGTTAAAAAGGGATATTTGATAGCAGATATAAATCTTAAATTTGATCAAAAAGGTAATATAAAAAATGATTTTATTATAAAAGGATTTGTAAAAGATGGCGAAGTAAAACCTTTTAAAAAAATAAATTTATCAAAAATTAATTTTATTTTTACAATTCAAAATAACGAATTTGAATTTAAAGATATTAATTTATCATATGATAATAATGATTTGAAGTTTCCAGAGTTAATTTTAATTAAACAAAAAAATGAATTTCTAATATCAGGTAAAAATAAGAATAAAAATTTTGTTTTAGATGATAAAAAAATTAATCAACTATTAAGTAACGACCTTTCCAATGTAAAGTTTAAGTCTGCTGAGTTCGATTTAGAAAATACTTTTTCATTTAAAATAAATGATAAATATAAGATAGAAGATTTAAAGATAAATTCCTTAATGAATTTAAAAAGTTCTAAAATTGTAAGCTCAAAAAATTTGAAAGAGTTTTTTCCAGAATTAAATGAGATAATTGAGTTATCAGATCACCAAATACAAATTGAATATAAAAAAGATCTATTAAGTATTAATGGCAATGGAAATATTTTAATCCAAAAAGAAAAAGATAATATTAATTATAATTTTTCAAAATCAAAAACAAACCTAAAATTTAACACTTCATTAGAAATAAAAAAAAATCCATTTCATCTTAATTTTTTAAATTATAAAAAAGATCAAGATGACAAATTAAAGATTGTTATTCTTGGAGTTAAAAATCTTTTATCTAACGAAATCAATTTAAAAGATATCTCAATAAAAGAAAAAAATAATAAATTTGAATTCAAAAATTTATTTTTATCAAATAAATACAAAATTAAATCTTTAAGTAAGGTAAATTTGAATTATTTTGATAATGACTTATTAAAAAATGAGCTATCTATCAAAAAGAAAGATAAAAATTATTTATTAAATTCTAAGAGCTTTAATGCAACAAAAATCATAGATGATTTATTAAAAGCTGATAAAAATTTAGAGATTAAAAAAAATTTTTCTAAAAATTTTAAATTAAATATTAAAGTAAAGAAAGCATTCCTTGATAAAGATCATCAAATAAAGGATTTAGATGGATATTTAGAATTCAAAGATAGTGAATTGATTAACGCAAATTTAGCGGGTAATTTTTCTGATAATCAGAGGATTAATTTTACAATTAGATCTACCTCAAATGAAAAAATTATAACTCTCTATTCTGATTTGGCTAAGCCATTTGTGCATAGATACAAATTTATTAAAGGTTTTGAGGAAGGTAATTTAGATTTTCACTCTGTTAAACAAAAAAATAATATTTCAAATTCAAAATTGATAATAGATAATTTCAAAGTGCAGGAGGTACCAGCTTTAGCAAAACTATTAACTTTAGCATCTCTACAAGGAATTGCTGATTTGTTAACTGGTGAAGGTATTAGGTTTACAGATTTTGAGATGAATTTTTCAAACAAGGATGAGTTGATGAAAATAAAGGAATTATATGCCATCGGCCCTGCTATATCTTTACTGATGGAAGGTTACATTGAAAGTAATGACTTAGTTAGTCTAAGAGGAACGATGGTACCAGCAACGACAATTAATAGAACTATATCCTCAATTCCTCTTCTTGGAGATATTTTAGTAGGAAAGAAAGTTGGAGAGGGTGTTTTTGGTGTGAGCTTTAAGATTAAAGGACCTCCTAAAAATTTAAAAACAACTGTAAATCCCGTTAAAACTCTCACACCAAGATTTATTACTAGAACCATTGAAAAACTTAAAAAAAATTAATTTATTAAGTTTAAAGTTTTTTAAAAAAAAATACGTATTATTTATTAAAATTATTAAAAAAATCTTTTAATGCGTCATAAGGGATGCGATATATTGAGAATATTTTGATGTATTATTTAATTGATATAAAAATAATTTTTAGAGAATGTTAAAAAAACTTCAATTAATATTAAAAGTTTTTACTGTTCTTTTTTTTTCAATATCGATATCAAAAGCAGAATTAATAAAACCAAGTAGTGATATAAAACCTTCAAAAGTTGTTGAAATTCAATTAAATGGATTACAAAAAAATGACTTTAATTACAAAGATAGGGGGATCGAACAAACTTGGAATTTTGCGCATCCCAGTAATAAAAAAAATACTGGCCCTTTACCAAATTTCAAAATGATGATTAAAGGCAACTCATATCAAATGCTCTTAAATCACTTAAGCCATACAATTACACAGGTTGGAGGTGGTGACAAATGGGCACAATTTGAGGTGATAATTTTAGATAAAGATAAGATTTATCATAAGTTCAACTGGCAAGTGGAAAAATATACTGCTGAAGGACCCCTTAAGGATTGCTGGTTGACAACAATGGTTTCTAGCCCAATAGCACTAGGAAGTTCAATTTGATTATCCATAATACAATTTTGTTTCGTTATGAATAAAAATTTAGTAGGAATCATTTAATGAAATCTAAAGCAAAAGTCGTCGTAGTTGGTGGTGGAGTGGTTGGAGTAAGTGCTCTTTATCATTTAGCAAAAAAAGGCTGGTCAGATGTTGTTTTAGTTGAAAGAAAAGAATTAACCTCAGGCTCAACTTGGCATGCAGCAGGATTGCTACCTCTTTTTAATATGAGTTATTCTGTTGGTCAACTTCACAAGTATGCAGTAAATCTTTACAAAAAATTAGAAGAAGAGACTGGTAAGAATGTTGGTTTCAGTGTGGTTTCAAATATCCGTTTAGCTAGCACCAAAGATAGAATGGATGAGTATCATCAATATGCTGGTGTAGCTAAAACAATCGGTGTTGACGTAAAATTTTTGACACCTCAACAAGTTAAAGAAATTTGGCCTCTTTGTCATACTGATGATTTAGTTGGAGCAATTCAACACCCAGAAGATGGATACATTCAACCCGCAGATTTAACCCAAGCGTTAGCTACCGGAGCAAGGAACAGAGGAGCTGAGATTTATAGAAACACAACAGTGTTATCAATGAGACAAACTAAAGAGGGATGGATTGTTGAAACAGACAAAGGATCAATTGAATGTGAACATGTCATTTCATGTTCAGGAAATTTTGCAAGACAAACTGGTGAAATGGTTGGATTAGATATTCCAGTCATACCTGTTGAACATCAATATATTGTGACTGAACCACATCCAGAGATACAAAAAAGAAAAAAAGAAGGTCTTCCAGAAATGGGTGTATTAAGAGATAGTGATAGTAGATGGTACATGCGAGAAGAGGCTGGTGGATTAATATTAGGTCCCTATGAAGATGGTGCACCAGCATGTTATGTCGAAGGTCCTTCAAAAGACTCTGAATATGAATTGTTTCAAGAGGATTTAGATAGACTTGCTCCGCATATCGAAGGAGCAATACATAGAGTTCCAGCATTCGGAGAAGTTGGAGTGAAAAAAGTTTATAATGGTGCAATATGTTACACACCAGATGGTAATCCTATTGTTGGTCCAGCCTGGGGAATTAAAAATTTTTGGATTAATGAGGGACATAGTTTTGGAATAACTGCAGCAGGTGGAGCGGGCTGGCAATTAGCAGAATGGATTATTGATGGTGAACCGACGATTGATATGCTTGGTGTTGAACCAAGACGTTACGGAAATTATGCAACAAAATCTTATCTCAAAGCAAAAAATGAGGAGGCTTACAGTCATGTTTTTATTGTTCATTATCCTGATGAAGAAAGACCAGCTGCTAGACCTTTAAGAACATCTCCTTGTTATGAAAGAATGAAAAATCTTGGTGCTGTTTTTGGACAAAAATTTGGATGGGAAAGACCAAACTTTTTTGCAACAGATGGCATGGAACAAAAAGATCATTGGTCATTTAGAAGATCAAAATGGTTTGATGCAATTAAGAAAGAATGTGAAAACGTTAAAAAGAATGTTGGACTTTTAGATATGACTGCCTTTGCAAAATGTAGAATAAAAGGTCCAAAGGCTGAAGAATTTTTAGACTACTTAGTTGCTAACAAACTTCCAAAAAAAATTGGGAGAATTAATTTGTGTCATGCGCTAAATACTAAAGGTGGTGTTCACTCTGAGTTTACAATTATGAAAGAGGCTGAAAATAGTTATTATTTGGTTTCAGCTGGAGCGAATTTAAGATTAGACCATGATTGGATACAAAAATGGATGCCAACTGATGGTTCAGTTATATTTGAGGATTTAACAAATAGCACAGGTGTGCTCGTTGTAGCTGGCCCAAAAGCAAGAGATCTTATACAGAAAGTTTCAACTGATGATTTTTCAAACGAAAACTTTAAATGGTTAACAGCAAAAAATGTTAATGTTGGATACGCTCCTGTTAATGCTATGAGAGTGAATTTTGTTGGTGAACTTGGTTGGGAATTGCACCATCCAATCGAATATCAAAACCATATTTTTGATAAATTAATGGAAGCAGGTAAAGATCTCGGTCTAAAACCTTTTGGTATTAGAGCTATGAACAGTTTAAGAGTTGAAAAATCTTATAAACTTGTAGGAACCGAACTATCAATTGAGTATTCACCTTATGAGTCTGGTCTAGATAGATTTATACATCCAAACAAAGGTAATTTCATAGGTCTTGATGCACTCAATAAATGGAGAGAAAAGGGTTTTCATAACAAGTTAGTTACACTTGAGGTTCATGATACAACAGACTCAGATGTTTTAGGTAACAATCCAATTTATAAAGATGATAAAGTTGTTGGAAGGGCAACGGGTGGGGAATATGGATTTAGATTAGATAAATCTATTGCCTTAGCAATGGTCAAACCTGATTTAGCAAATGTTGGAGAGAAACTTAAAGTTGATATTCTTGGAAAAATGTATGAAGCTACAATAGTAGAGGAAAGTCCATACGATGCTGAAAATAAACTATTGAGAGCCTAATGAAAATTTTGGTCGCAGTAAAAAGAGTTATAGATTACAATGTTCAAGTCAGAGTCAAAGAAGATAATACTGGTGTAGTAACTGATAATGTTAAGATGTCTACTAATCCACCAGATGATAATGCTATTGAGGAAGCGGTAAAAATAAAAGAGTCGGGAAAAGCGACCGAAGTAGTTGCAGTAAGTGTTGGAGAAGAGAAAGCTCAAGAAACTGTTCGTAAAGCATTAGCGGTTGGAGCTGATAGAGGCATTCTTATTAAAGCTAACAGTATTTTAGAACCTTTAGCCGTCTCTAAATTATTACAAAAAATTGTTGAAAAAGAAAAACCAGATTTAGTTTTTATGGGAAAACAAGCAATTGATGATGATTGTAATCAAACAGGTCAAATGTTAAGTGCTTTACTAAATTGGCCTCAAGCAACATTTGCTTCAAAGATTGAGATTAAAGATAAAAAACTTGAAGTTACGAGAGAGATTGACGAAGGATTAGAGACAATAGAGATCAATATTCCTGCTATTGTAACTTGTGATTTAAGACTTAATGAACCAAGATATGCATCTTTACCAAACATAATGAAAGCTAAAAAAAAACCTATTGAGCAGATAAATGCGTCAGATTTAGGAGTAGATACATCACCAAGAATCGAGCAAATTAAGGTTGAAGAGCCACCAAAAAGAAAAGCGGGTATAAAAGTAAAAAGTGTGGCTGAGCTAGTGCAAAAATTAAAAAATGAGGCTAAAGTAATATAATGTCAGTTTTATTAGTTGCAGAACATAACAATAAAGAACTTAAACCTTTTACACTTAATGCTGTAACTGCAGCTTCTCAAATGGATACCGATCTTCATGCTGTAATTATTGGCAATAACTGTGTAGATGCAGCAAAAAAATTATCAGAGTTACCATCAGTCAAAAAAGTAATTCAAGTAGAGGCAGCTCATTACGAAAACTTTGTAGCAGAAAATTTTGCACCAGTAATCGTGAAACTGGCAGAAAACTATTCACATGTTGTTTGTTCAGCTAATACATTTGGTAAAAATTTAATGCCAAGGATTGCAGCTTCATTAGACACTTCTCAAGTCAGTGATATTATTAAGGTAATTTCCGCAGATACATTTTTAAGACCAATTTATGCTGGAAATGCATTTGCAACAGTAAAAAGCAAGGATCCGAAAAAATGTATAACTATTAGACCAACTTCTTTTGATCCATGTGAGAGTTCAGGTGGATCTGCGCCAATTGAAAAAGCTGAACCAAGTGAAGAGTTTAATAATACGAAATTTGTAAAAAGAGAGGAAATTAAGTCAGATAGACCAGAGCTTGGAACTGCAAGAGTGGTTGTTTCTGGAGGAAGAGGAATGCAGAGTGGAGATAATTTTAAATTAATTACCTCTGTTGCTGACAAATTAAATGCTGCTATTGGGGCATCACGAGCAGCTGTGGATGCCGGATATATAAGCAATGATCACCAAGTGGGTCAAACTGGAAAAGTTGTAGTTCCTGATTTATATATCGCCATTGGTATTTCTGGTGCAATTCAGCACTTAGCTGGAATGAAAGAAAGTAAGGTGATTGTCGCAATCAATAAGGATGGTGAAGCTCCAATTTTTAGTGTTGCAGACTATGGTCTAGAAGCTGATCTTTTTGAGGCAATACCTCAATTTATTGAGGAACTGAACAAATTAAACACTATACAAAAATAATATAATCTGTAAAAAATTGTTATGTCCAGAGAGTCAATGGAATATGATGTTGTAATTGTTGGTGGAGGACCATCAGGATTGACAACTGCTATTAAACTAAAACAATTAAATTCAAATTTAAATATTTGTGTTTTGGAGAAAGCATCTGAGATCGGTGCGCATATATTAAGTGGAAATGTTTTTGAAACTAGAGCACTAGATGAATTAATTCCGAATTGGAAAGATTTAAATCCACCAATAAAAACAAAAGTTTCTAAGGAAAAATTTTTATTCTTAGGAAAAACAAAATTTTTAAGTTGGCCTACTTGGTTGTTACCTGCTGTTCAAAAAAATCATAAAAATTATATTATAAGTCTTGCAAATTTATGTAGATGGCTTGCTGAGCAAGCAGAAGCACTTGGTGTAGAGATATTTCCAGGATTTCCTGCAAGTGAGATTTTATTTAATGATGACGGTTCTGTTAAAGGTGTAGCCACTCAGGACATGGGAATAGATAAACAAGGAAATAAAAAAGATAGTTTTGAGCCAGGCATTGAACTTATTGGCAAGGTAACAGTTTTTGCTGAGGGTTGCCGAGGTCATTTAGGAAAACAATTAATTAAAAAATTTAATCTTAATGAAGACAAAGATCCCCAACAATATGGAATTGGATTTAAAGAAATTTGGGAAATAGATGAAAAAAATCATGAAGAGGGATTAGTGATGCATACAGCTGGATGGCCTTTAGATAAAAACACTTATGGTGGAAGTTTTATTTATCATGCTGAAAACAAACAAGTGTTTTTAGGATATGTAATAGGTTTAGACTATCAGAATCCTCATCTTTCTCCTTTTGATGAGTTTCAAAGATTCAAAACACATCCATCAATAAAAAAAATTATTGAAGGTGGAAAAAGAATATCTTATGGCGCTAGAGCTTTAATTGAAGGTGGTATTCAAAGTTTACCAAAAATGTTTATGCCAGGTGCATTACTTATTGGATGTGATGCGGGAACTTTAAACATGCCAAAAATAAAAGGCTCTCATACTGCAATGAAAAGTGGAATTATAGCTGCTGAAACAATAAATTTTCATTTTGAAAAAGGTGATGAGCTATCTATTTATGAAAAAATTTTTAAGGAAAGCTGGCTATATAAAGAATTATATAGAGCTAGAAATGTTAAACCAAGTTTTAGTTGGGGATTAATACTTGGAATTATATTTACTGGAATAGATCAAATTTTATTTAGAGGGAAGCTTCCTTTTACACTAAAACATAAGCATGCAGATCATGAAACGTTAAAACCTGCAGATGAAATGCCAAAAATTGATTATCCAAAACCTGACAATGTGATTACTTTTGATAAAACAAGCTCAGTTTATTTGACTGGAACTAATCACGAGGATAATCAGCCAGTGCATTTACAACTAAAAGATAAGGATCTACCAATAAAATATACTCTTGAGAAATATGACGAACCAGCACAAAGATATTGCCCAGCAGGTGTTTACGAGGTTCAAAAGGAGAATAATATTAATAAATTTGTTATTAACGCTCAGAACTGTATTCATTGTAAAACTTGCGATATTAAAGAACCTTCTCAAAATATAATTTGGGTTACTCCTGAGGGAGGTGGTGGACCAAAGTATGGAAATATGTAATTAGCTATTTGAGAAAATTAGCAAAAATTATTACTATTCCAATAATACCTAGCCAAATAAAAAGATTTTTCAAAAAAACTTTTTTATTTTTATTTGCATAATAAAAACCTGGGAAGACCAGTGCAATTACTAATAAGAGATATATAACCGATAAAATATTTCCACTCATAATCCAAATTAATCTTATGAAAGATCTATAGCAAATTTTTTAAGTGTTTCGATTGGCAAAACTTTTAATGTATTTTCATGAGTTCGTTTTAAAAAAATTGGGCAACCTTTTCCAGCCTCTACTGCTCTTGCATACCAAGTTGCACAAACACACCAGCCATCCCCATCTTTTAAACCTGGAAACCCAAACTCTGGATGAGGTGTGATTAAATCATTTCCAGCTTCTTTACACCATTCTAGAAACTCTGTTGTAACTTTGGCACAAACAGTATGTAACCCATGATCATTTTCATCAGTATTACAACAGCCATCTCTATACCAACCAGTTAAAGGATCAAGAGAACATTCCTCTAATTTTTCCCCAAGAACATTTTTTTGAATTTTATCCATTGAAAACATCAAATGTTTTTTTATCGATATCTAAATTAAATGAAAAAGATCTTCTTTCTCCTTCTCTTTTAAAAGGGTAAGCAGTATGCATTAAGTAATTTGGAAATATAATCATATCCCCAATTTTTGGATTATGGTTATATAAACTATTATTTAAGAAAGATTTTGATCCATGTATAAAATCTATTGTTCCATTCGTTTTAAGTCTTTTTGTACCTTTTGTAATATTTTTAGGAATTTTTAAATAGCCAACACCAGAGATATGACCGCTATGAAAATGAACTGGGTTATACTCATTTTTATATTGTCTGACTATCCAAAAACTTTTTAAATTTATTTTTTTTAAATTCTTATTAGTGCTTTTTTTTATATATTTTTTTACATTTATCTTTATGAATTTAAGAAGATATTTTTTAACAAATGAGTTTGACAACCTTATTTCTTGTTTAACTTGACCTACAAGTTTTTTTGAGTAGTCACTTCTTTTTAATCTTGATCTGTTATTAACAATTAAATCAACTTCTTTATTAATTAAATTAATAATTTTTAAAGGAATTTTAGTTACAGCAATTTTGGGGCCAAAAGGTTTTAAGACTTTCATAATAATATTAAATTTTAGTTGGATTGGGCTGACCTTTATAAACTTTTTCTGGGTCAAATTTTTTTTCTTTTTCAGTAAATTTCATCTTAATTTCTCTACCATTTTCAATAGGCCCAAGAGGTATAGATCTATAGAAACAAGATCTATAACCAACGTGACAACTAGCTCCGTCTCCAATATCAACAGTAAGCCAAACTGAGTCTTGGTCATCATCAATTTTGATTTCAGTCACTTTCTGAATAAAACCACTTGTTTTGCCTTTATGCCAAATAGCCTTTCTTGATCTGCTATAGTAGTGAGCTTCTTTTGTTTCAATTGTTTTTTTTAATGCTTCAACGTTCATATAACCATGCATTAAAATTTCTTTTGTTTGAGAACACATTGTAATAACAGGTATTAAACCATCATTATCAAATTTTGGTGATAGAAGATTTCCTTCTTCAATTTCAACCACATTTTCTCTTTTTTTGAACATATTCGGTGATTATGTAGCACATATAGAGATATATTAAATATTTTAAAAATGCGCATTTATATGTATAAACCCCTCCATGAAGTTAGTTAAAGACATTGATAATAATCAAAATTCGAAGAAGATTTCTGACAAAGATGCAGAAGAAGCTTTTAAAACTATTTTATCTTGGATGGGTGAAGACCCTAATCGAGAAGGATTATTAGAAACTCCAAAAAGAGTTGTTAAAGCATTTAAGGAGTATTTCAAAGGTTATAAAGAAGATCCTATTCAAGTTTTAGATAAAACTTTTGGTGATGTAGATGGGTATGACGATATGGTTATTCAAAAAAATATTTCTGTTCAAAGTCATTGCGAACATCATATGGCACCAATAATTGGTAAAGCTCATGTTGCATACATACCTAATGAGAGAGTTGTTGGATTAAGTAAATTAGCAAGAGTAGTAGAGGTTTTTTCTAAAAGACTACAAACTCAAGAAAGATTAACTATGCAGATTGCGAATACACTAATGCAATCTCTAGATGCTAAAGGGGTAGCAGTCACAATAGACTCAACTCATCAATGTATGACTATGAGAGGGATTAAAAAGGAACAAGCTACAACAGTCACAAATTATTATTTAGGTCAATTCAAAGAAGATTTAAGTTATCAAAACAGATATTTAAGGTTAATAAGTAATTCAAAAGATTAAAAGTGTCAGACCAATTTAAAGCATTAGTTTTAAATCAAGAGGGTGACAACTTTACAAGAGAAGTAAAATCATTAGACAAAAGTTTTTTAAAACATGGTGATGTAACTATTAAAGTTGATTATTCAGATCTTAATTTTAAAGATGGAATGATTTTAAAAAATGGTGGTAGGTTAGTAAAAGAGTTCCCTCATATCCCAGGTATAGATTTTTCAGGAACTGTTTTAGAAAGTGAAAATCCAAAATTTAAATCTGGTGATGAGGTAATTTTAACTGGTTTTAGAGTTGGTGAAATTTTTTATGGTGGATATTCTCAAATAGCAAAAGTTAATGGTGACTTCTTAGTAAAGAAACCAAGTGATTTAACAACTAAACAGGCAATGATTTTAGGTACTGCGGGTTTTACATCTTTAATGGCAGCATTTGCAATAAAAGCTCGAGAGGAAATATTACTTGGTGCAAAAGTAAATGATGTCTTAGTT